>DUGL01000061.1:0-626 GCA_013331415.1 Methanoregulaceae archaeon
TATGGGGTCAGGGCACTGGTTGGAAACGAGAGCGGCATACCCTTCATCATCCCGGTCGAGCCGGTGGGAGGTGATGACCGGTGAAGGTGACGGCCATTGTCTGGGGGAGCGAGCTCCCGATGCTCGCCCGCGCAGCGGAGAAGACCGGAACCTCCCTCTCAGCCTGGGCAACCTATCGCCTCAAGGACCCGGAGGTGCTGGAGCAGGCAATCGCGGGACTTGCGGGAGCGGACATCATCCTCCTGCATCCCACCGCCGATGCCTACTGGGACACCCTGGTCCCCCGGCTCACGGGCACTGGACCGGTCGTCTCGTTCGGCCACGACCAGGCCTTCTGGGAACTCTCGACCGTGCCCCTCCAGGTCACGGCGACCGTCAACGCCTACGTCACCTACGGGGGGCAGGGGAACATGGAGAACCTCTTCTGCTACCTCCGCGGGCGGGTGCTCGGGGAGAATGTCATGCATGAGCTGCCCCGGACCGGGCGGTGGGAGGGGGTGTACCATCCCGATGCGCCGGAGGTCTTCGACTCGACCGAGGACTACCTGCACTGGCGCGGCACGCCCCATGCCGACACCATCGGGATCCTCTTCTACCGCATCTATTGGGCGAACGGGGACCTCGGA
>DUGL01000061.1:775-9278 GCA_013331415.1 Methanoregulaceae archaeon
GTCTTCCACCCGCTCGTGCTCTACTACCGGACCACGGACGAATGGCGGGAAAGCAGTGACGGTATCGGGAGCAGCGAGCTCGGCTGGTCGCTGGTCCTCCCCGAGATGTACGGGATGGCAGGGATGATCCCGGTGGCGAGCGCCATGCAGGAGGGGCCAAAAGGCCCGGACCATGCCTGGCACCAGCCCATCGCGGAGCGGGTTGCCACGCTCTCCCGGCGAGTGCTGGCCTGGGTCCGTCTCCGGAAGATCCCCAACCACGAGAAACGGGTCGCGTTCATCCTGAACAGCTCCCCCTGTGCATCAGTCGAGGCGAATGTCGGGGCTGCCGCTCACCTGGACGCGCTCGAGAGCGTTGTCCGAATCCTCCGCAACCTCCGCGACCAGGGGTACCGGGTCGATGTCCCGGAGAGCGGCGACGCACTCGCCCGGGAGATCCTTGAAAAAAGGGCGGTGAACGAGTTCCGGTGGACCACGGTCGAGGATATCGTCAGGCGCGGAGGAGCCCTGGGGCTGGTGGATAGCCCCACGTACGAGGGCTGGTTCGACGAGCTCGACCCCGGCCTCCGGGCGCAGATGATCAGATCCTGGGGAGCGCCACCCGGAGCGGAGCTGGACGGGGTACCCCCGGCGATGGTGCACAACGGCTCGATCGTGGTTAGCGGGCTCCCTTTCGGGAACGTGGTGGTCTGCACCCAGCCCAAGCGGGGCTGCGCCGGGTCGCGGTGCGACGGGCAGGTCTGCCGGATCCTGCACGACCCCGCCCTCCCCCCGCCGCACCACTACCTCGCGGCCTACCGCTACCTGGAGCGGGTGTTTCGCGCCGATGTGATCATCCATGTCGGGACCCACGGAACCCTGGAGTTCCTCCCCGGCAAATCTGCCGCCCTCTCCGGGAGCTGCCTCCCGGACGCCGTCATCGGCTCCCTGCCGTTCCTGTACATCTACAACTCGGACAACCCCTCGGAGGGCACGATTGCGAAACGGCGCGGTTCGGCGGTCATAGTCGACCACATGCAGACGGTCATGGCCCCGACCGGCACGTACGGGGTGCTCCAGGAGCTCGAAGACCGGGTCAGCGAGTACCGCAAGTACCGGGATAGCGACCAGGCGAAGGCCCACGCGCTCGAACACCAGATCACCGATCTCGTGCGTTCCGCCAACCTTGGAAACGATCTCGCCCTCTCCGGACCCGATGCAGGGTTCGACGAGGTCCTTTACGGGATCCACCGCGTCCTCTCCGGTATTACCGCCACCCGCATCCCGGAGGGGATGCACATCTTCGGGAGCGTACCGGAGGGAGAACGGCGTGCCCGGTTCATCGCCACCACACTCAATTACGACGGGAGCGTGCATACCCTCCTGTCCGGGTTGATGGGCCTCGACAGCAGGATCTCGGAATCCGAGACCGCGCTCATCCGGGTGCTCGACCGGTATGCAGAAGACCTCGTCGGCCGGATCCTTTCCGGGACCGACTCCGGGGATGCTGCCGGGCAGGTTCTCGGCGATCGGCTCGTGGCCCGTGACCCGGAAGGCCTGGCATCGTTTGCCGGCCGTGTCCGGGACCTTGCCGTGCGGATGGCATCATCAGATGAGATCGGGAGCCTGGCAAACGGGATGGCCGGCGGCTACATCCCGCCTGGTCCTTCCGGGCTCATCTCGCGGGGGAAGACCGAGATCCTGCCCACCGGCAGGAACTTCTACTCGCTCGACCCCCGGGCGGTGCCGACCCCTGCAGCCTGGACAGTCGGGAGCAGGCTCGCGGATCTCACCATCGGAAAGTATTGGGATGAGCACAGGGAGTACCCCGAGAACGTGGCCATGCTCTGGATGGCCTCCGACATCATGTGGGCGGACGGGGAGCAGTTCGCCCAGATCCTCGCCCTGATCGGGGTCGAACCGGTCTGGGAGCACGGCCGGCTGAAGAGCTTCCGGGTCATCCCGCCCGGGGAGCTGGGACGGCCGCGGATCGATGTGACCGTGCGGGTCAGCGGGATCCTCAGGGACTGCTTCTCCCCGTGCATCGAGCTCCTCGATGATGCCATCGCGGCTGTTGCCGCACTGGACGAGCCGGAGACGGTCAACTATCTCCGGAAACATTCCGGGCCCGGCGAGGAGACCCCCCGCATCTTCGGGGCCCCGAAGGGGACCTACGGGATGGGGGTGAACCTTGCGGTCTATGCATCTGCATGGGAGGAGGTGCAGGATCTCGCGGATGTCTTCATCTACTGGAACGGGTTCGCATACGGGCGGGGACGATTCGGCGTGGAGGCACGGGCAGCCTTCGTCTCGCGCTTACAGAGCGTGGACCTTACCTTCAACAAGACTGCAACCGACGAATACGACCTGCTCGGGTGCTGCTGCTACTTCGGTTCGCACGGCGGTCTCACGGCTGCTGCCCGGAGCGTCTCCGGCCGGAAGGTGGAGGCTTACTACGGTGATACCCGGAACGTGAACCAGGCCGAGGTCCGGACCCTTGCCGAGGAGATCCGGCGGGTGGTGCGGACCAAGCTGCTCAACCCCCAGTGGATTGAAGGGCTGAAGGCCCACGGGTACACCGGGGCGAGCGAGATTGCCCGACGGGCAGGCCGGGTCTATGGCTGGGACGCGACCACGGGCGAGGTCGATGACTGGATCTTCGACGGGATCGCCCGGACCTTCTTCCTCGATGACGAGAACCGGGAGTTCTTCCGGGAGCACAACATCTGGGCGATGGAGGAGATGGGGAGGCGGCTCCTCGAGGCCCATGAACGGGGGCTCTGGGTGGCAGATGAAGAGGCCCTCAGCGGCCTGCGCGAGGCCTACCTGGCCATCGAGGGAGACCTCGAGGCAGAGCTCGGCGAAGTAACGGGTCGGCTCCAGGGTGGGGGGATCGATGTCATCACCTCAGGTGAGATCGCGGGATGGCGAGAAACCATGGAGCAGGCCGGGGTGCACACGAGGAACCGAAAACCGGCGGGCTGACAATCCTGAAAACAAGGGACAGGGGGGATTATCTCCTCCGGCCCATGCCAAAGAGGAGACAGCCGCCGATGAGTCCCATGACGCCGAGGAGACCAGGGAGGGATGCACGGGTTGGCGTTGGGAGTGTTGTCGGTTGGGATGTTTCAGGCATCACCAGACCTTTGTTGTACCGCAGCACGTCCGGGAGTGTGTCCACGCCGGGTATCGATTTCGGGAAATTGGTGAAGATGACCCGTTCTGCCGGGATTCCTGCCCTGGTGTTCAGGTGCTCCTCGATCCCTTTTGCAAGTTCGCCGGACTGCATATTCTCGATCACGTACCGCACATCGCGGTACTTCGCCGTATCGTTCCGGATGTCATCCACAATCTTCACCGGGGTGTATTTCCCTCCCTCGTAGAACTCCGGGCCAAAGATAGTCACTACGGAAAGGCCGAGCCAGTTTTCAGCGGCATCCCGCTGCCAGACCATGACCACGACGTCCTGCCCGGCTATCAGGGAGCGCTCTTCGTGCGTGAGGTCGGCGGCATCGATCTGTGCGAGATATGCAATCAACCGGGCCTCATAGAAGCTCTGATTTTCAGGATCTGCTGCGATCAGCCAGCCGGCAACTTCGGTGGAGAGGGCTTTTGCACCCTGCGGGGTGTTCCAGGTCATGGCAGGATTCTTCAGGGTCACCCAGGCGACCGTGCCGTAGTTGTTGGCATCCATGAACCTGGTGACGAACGGCATCACGTACTCTTTGTCGACCGAACCATTGTGGGCTACGAAGAGATCAGCATCTTTGATGAAGTCCCTCTGCATCTGGATACGGTTGGGGATGATGTCAGCCTGCATGTGCGGGCAGATTGTCGGATCTGCGATATAGATGGCCTGCACCTTTTCACCGCCGATGTACTGGATCGGGTCCCAGAGGACCGTCGTGGTGGATATAACGGTCAGTGCATGCACACTGGGTATTACGAGAATAATAAACAGAAGGCAAGAGATGAGACGAATTTTTTCCATAGAACAATATTTTATGACAAAATGTTTAAGATTTTCGAATTGTTACCCGCCTCTTTGGTGACAGGAAGACGGCTCCGATGAAAACGATCGAGAAGAGGACTGCAGTCAGGGGAGCGACCGGGAGAGAGTATTCGAGGCCGGCAAGGGCACCGGAGACGCTGATGGTCGCGGCTACGACCGGTGCCACCACGAACATCGAGCTCAGCCGGTAGCAGAACTGGAGGGCGATGGCCGCCGGGGTGACAAGCCAGACATAGATGAGGAGGCCGCCGATAATCGGCAGGCACAGGGCAACCACAAGGGCGATGACAAAGAGCATGGCATAGTAGACCGGTTTCACCCGGATCCCCACCGATTCTGCGATCCTCCTGTTGAAGATGATTCCGGTGATCTCCTTGTAGAGGACAACCACAAAGACGACTGCCACCACGCTGATGAGTGCAAGGTAGGTGATCTCCTCGCTGTAGAGCGAGATGACATCGCCAAAGAGGAGTCCCATTGCCGAGAATCCGCGCCCCAGGGTCTGCATGTAGGCGATGAAGAAGATGGCCACGGCCATGCTGATCCCAAAGAGGAGACCGAGTGCCGTATCCGGGGAGACCCGGGCCTTGTCAGACAGGGGTCCAATCAGGAAGGCCACGAGAACCCCTGCGATTATCGCGGTGACGGTAGCATTCACGGAGAGAAACATCCCCACTGCAGCTCCTGCGAAAGCCGCGTGGGCCATGGTGAAGCCGATTGAGGAGATCTGCACCTGGGTGATGATCACCCCGAGGATGGCACAGGCAATCGATGCAAAGAGCATGGCCTCCACCGCATGACAGATGATCGTATTCCCGATGAGGAACTCAAGCATCCCGAGGTACACTCCCGGCATTCCTGATGACCTGACCGACCTCTGCCGGATGGCATTCCCGGTCAAGGGAGATCTTCCCGTCATGCATCACGACCACCCGGACGGGGCGGTCAGGGAGATCATCAAAGGCATGTGAGACAATCACGACGGTTATCCCGGACCCGACCAGTTGGGCGAGGAGTGCATTGATAGACTCGCGGGCGAACATGTCCAGGTTTGAGAAGGGTTCATCAAGCAGGAGCACCTCGGGATTTCGGGCAAGGTTCTGGGCAAGGAGCACTTTCTGCTGCTGTCCACCGGAGAGCTGCCCGATGGGACGGGTTGCGATGTTCTGGATACCGAGGAGCTGCAGGGCTTTTTCCACAGCTTCATAATCCTCCCTCCCGGGTTTCCGGAAGAGGCCGATCATCCCGAACCGGCCCATCAGGACAACCTCTTCCACGGTGAACGGGGTAAGCGGGTCGAAGGTAAAGTTCTGGAGGAGGTAGCCGACCCGGCAGCGGACATGGACCCCGTCGCCCCGTACATTCTGGCCGCAGACTACGGCAGTCCCATGGGTGATAGGGAGCATCCCGTTGATGGTCTCAAGGAGCGTGGTCTTCCCGGCGCCGTTCGGGCCTCCGATCACGACGAACTCGCCTTTTCCGATGGAGAGAGAGATATCGGCCAGGGTGGGGCGGTCCGCCCCCTCATAGGCGGTATAGATATTCTCGAGCCTGATAACCGGGTCTGATACCGTCATGGTTCTTCAGGAGGAGGAAACGGTGAAGAGCTCATCGTCGCGCTGGTAGTACATCGATTCGGCCACAGCCTCAATGGCAGCCTCGTAGTCACCATCCCTTCCCGGGAGCTGGATGGGATGTGGCGTTAGGGTAATCCGTTTCCCATCGACAGCGAAGGTGCAGATCAGGTTCTCAGAGGGAACTATCTCGATATTCCGTTTTCCCAGCGTACACCCGCTCCCGAGCTGCACACCGTCTGCGAGGCAGGACTGGGGCGGAACGCCGGAGCAGCGGACCTCTGCCTTCATCCGGAACGGGTCATCGCAGAAGTTCCCGCGCACGTACTTCCCAATCCGGTACCCGAGAACGATGTAGGGGCCCAGGTGCCCATGGAACGCGGCAAGGTCGGCAAGGGAAAAGTTGCTCGTGATATTATAGTATTTACAATGTGAATGAGTATGAGCATCCATACAATAGAGTATGGAGAATGACAATTAATAATTAATCAATCAGAATTCGTATTCACTATATACCATATCGTACAATGAATACAGAGGGGGGGGCGTTCGGATGATAACAGAGAGCTTTCCAACGGGGAGGAGATGATTCATGAAAGGACAGGGACGTATACACGGTGTTACCGTGCCGGAAGCATATGACCACCTCATCGGGCGCATCGTGCCAAGCCAGCCATTGCTCCTCCAGACCGCTCTTGATTACCTGCCGCCTTCACCGGAGCTTGTTCTCGAACTGGGCTGTGGCACCGGGATACTGACCGGGTTGCTCCGTGCAGCGTGTCCGGATTGCGCCCTTACCGCACTTGATATCGACCCCGAGATGCTTGCGATCGCGGCGGCAAAACCAGAGCTGAAGGGCGTCAGGTTCATTGCCGGGGACCTTCGTGACCCGTGGCCGGGAGAGTGCTCCGATGTGATCATCACCGCTCTCTGCCTCCACCACGTCTCTCTGGCAGAGAGATCAGAGGTCGCGGAAAGAGCTGCCCGCCTGCTCCGACCGGGCGGGCGGTTTATCTGCGCAGATATTTTCCGGGCTGAACAGGAGTGGGAGGAGGATCTGCTCACAGAATCATGGCGCCGTGCCATGGCACGGGAAGGTGCCCCGGGGGATGTTATTGAGGGTATGATCCTGCAGCGGGCGAACCGCATGCCGCACCTGAGCACGGTTTCCTGGTTCCAGGATCGGCTCAGAGAAGCAGGATTTTCCCGTGTGGTGGTTCCCTTCACCGCCGGGTTTGTCGCACTCGTTGTGGGTATACGGTGAGGGCCACTCCGCAGTATGAGGAGCGGTGAGGAAGAACGGACGTTCCGGAGGCATCCTGCTGTGGCCAGGGGTGTGCTCCCCGGGCTTTTGGCCCCTCAACTTTTTTTTTGCGGGACCTCATGAGAGATCCATGGAAAACCATGTCTGCCAGACGATTTCCAGAGCCGGTGTCTGGAACAGGGAACCTCACACGGATCCCGGATCGTCACTCCCCGAGCGCCTCGCGGCTCCGCTTCTGGTACAGGACAACCGGGTCGATCTCCTCGTACGTGGCCGGCCCCGTCCGCATGATGATCGTCCCGACCCCGGCATTCACGATCATCTTGGAGCAGAGGAAGCAGGGCCAGATCTGTGTCAGTTCCCCGGTATCAACCTCGTACCCGGCGAGGTAGAGCGTACACCCCCGCGCCAGCTTGCCCGCCTGGAGGAGCGCGTTCATCTCGGCATGCACGCTCCGGCACTTCTCGTAGTTTGAGCCCGAAGGGACCGCATGGTCCTTGCGCCAGCACCTCTTGAGCTCGGTGCAGTCCACCTGCTTCCGGGGGGCACCCGTGTACCCGGTCGATACGATGGTGTTGTACTCGTCCACGATGATTGCCCCGAAGTTTCGCCGGAGGCAGGTACCCTGGTGGGCACACCGGTGGGCGAGGTCGAGGAAGTACTGGTGCCGGTCCGTTCTCATGGGAGGAGGGTTGTTTCCGTATGCTAAAAACCCTGCAGTATCACAGGGATCTCGAAAACCCCCGTTTTATTACATCCCGGCGAGATAGGAGTACCAGTACAGTACCACCCCACAGGGGTGGTAAACGAGCGGATAGTGCACCATGGAAAACCGGGTCTGGACCAGGGTTGCGGGACTGCCGGAGACGCAGATCTACCCCTACCTCCGGAAGCCCGACATCATCTCGTCAAACTCCTTCATCATCGCAGATGAGAGCCGGATCGTGGTGATCGACCCGGGGGGCCTCCCGGACCAGGCAGCAACGCTTGCGGCCGAGATAAACCGTATCCAGGACGAAAGCGAGCGCCCGGTCTCTGTGTACCTCACGCACAGCCACCTTGACCACTGCCTCCAGCTGATGCAGATCCTGGATGTCCGGAGCTCCCGGCCTGTGTCCGTCGTTGCCCATGCCTATGCGGCTGATGCGCTTGAAGGCCAGGACTCCCGTGCGACGGTTGCCGACCTGCTGGGCCTCGAGATGGCGAAGGTCTCGGTCGGGACACGGCTCTTCTCAGGCAGGCAGACGGGTGAAGGGGTTGTCGTGTGCACCGGAGATTCCGGAGAACTCCGGTGTGACGTCTTGCCCGGCGAAGACGGGGCAATGAGCCAGGTCCCGGAGGCTTCGGCAGGCACCCCCATCACCTGCTACCATACACCAGGGCACACCCCGGACAGCATCAGTATCCGGATCGGCCCCCTCCTCTTTGTCGGTGACATCCCCTTTGCCGCGAGCCCGGGGGTTGCCGGCCTCCATGGCTGGAATCAGGAAGACCTGGTATCATCGATCGGACACATCCGCGGGCTGCTTGGGAGCGGTGAGATCAGTTCCTGCCTCCCGGGTCACGGGCGGGTACTCTCCGCGGGTGAGGCAGCAGATCTCCTCCGGGGGGTACAGGCCGAGGCAGAAAAACTCGGCGGCATCTCGGTCATCAGCCCGGAGCGGGCGCGGGCGA
>DUGL01000185.1 GCA_013331415.1 Methanoregulaceae archaeon
ATGCGTCCCGAAAGGGAATCATGTGTTTTTTTTATTCTCAAACAGTCTTCATTCTCAAACAGTCTTCATTCTCAAACAGTTTTCAGTCTCAAACAGGTATGACACGGGTATCGCCGGATCCCTCCCTGCATGCAGGCGCCGTCCGGAGTACTCCCGTCGGAGGTCCGGAATCCCGTCTCAATGACAACCCGGATCGGATATGTTCGCGGGACAGGGATGGCGAATGGGCAGGATGGTTATGTGAAGGGGTTTCTTTGAGGGTAGAGCAGGTGATAGTTCCCATGACCTACGCAGAAAAGGAACGTTCTCCCGGAGATCTCCTCGCTGGGATCGAGAGTCACCTCCAGATGATCGAGGCCCGGTATCCTCTCACCATCACGAATAAAGACCAGGTGGCAGGGAGAACACTCGGAAAAACGCATGACCAGCGGTGTATCCTCTCCATTACCCTCTCCCTGAATCACTGGGCAGCAGTAAACGGGATCACGGGCGATGTGGTGATCCCGGAGAAGGTGCTCGACCTTATTCTCTAACGGGTCTGCCAGAACAGGTCGAATATACGAGGTCCTTCATGGACCCTGCCAGGATCCCCCTGAGCCAGGGCCGGACAGGCATATCATGACACAGTAATCCGCAACAATCGCAGTATGTGAGGGTAGAGGGCCTTGAAACGATGCCGTTGTCACCCCAGCGGAAAGGGGAGGGCTGAGGTGACCAGGCATTCAGGGTTTTGCGGGTGAGCGTACCCGCATGGAGGTTGTCCTGCGAGAGATCCCGTCACGATCATGTCACCCGTGGATTTCCACGGCACAACGGGCTGAACAGTCCTTGCAGAACACAGTGGGGTTGTGTGATACCTAGAAAAGAGATTTCGATTTGACCTTTTCCCGGTCTGCAGTATAGGGAGCATCTCCTTCGGCAATCAGGGGCATCTGAACCGGCTCCCGGAATGAGAACGCCGGGAAGCGTGCACGACAGAGGTGATAGTCGCAATCCCACATACCGGAAACACCGGAAGGCCGGGTCAGAGCCGAACCGCAGCAGGGACACCTGTTCCCGGGTGGTTCCTCCATGATCGAAGCTATCGCTGTCCGGTCTCACCTGACATTGCCACAGGGAGCGTGAAAGTGATGCTGCAGATCCATCAAAGAGATGGACCCGGTCCAGGCAGTAAGGACAATGCAGGGTGCCAGGTGGATCGGCACGAAAGGAACTCAGACGAGCGGTTCCGGACCGGAATCCCCTGCAAACGGGAGCCGCACACCGGTTACCAGGAACTGTCCGGCACCCGTCCTGACTTTTTCGAGGATCAAATCCTTTGCCGGCTGGGTCATCGCGAATACCGGGATCGATGATCCCGCCTGCAGGAGCGCCCGGCTTCCCGCTACGTCCCGGACCGCCCGCGATGCGCATGCCGTGACAACATCTGATGTATCGGCGAGGATTGCGGCCTGGTCGCTGGTCAGGCCGGTGGTATGTACAGCGATGATGAATGCCCCGGGGTATGCTTCCCTGATTGCCCGGGAATCACGGGGATCAGCGATGGTGACAGCGATGCGGGAAAAACCCGCAGCACGGGCTGCCGCTACACCCCGGACCTGGTCGATATCGGCAGTCTCCGGGAACGGGACGATACCACCGCTCTCCTCGATCGCGGCGATTACTGAAGGGTGGGGGGAGGTCTTGACGAGCCCGGACATCCGCCCCCCGATCCCCTGCACAAGGTCGGGAATGGTGGCGATCACGGTCCC
The DNA here is from genome assembly GCA_013331415.1 of Methanoregulaceae archaeon. Classification (GTDB taxonomy): domain Archaea; phylum Halobacteriota; class Methanomicrobia; order Methanomicrobiales; family Methanospirillaceae; genus UBA9949; species UBA9949 sp10516u. The sequence continues at coordinate 1,752 of DUGL01000185.1, forward strand.
GGCACCGTCACAGGCGATCACTGCTGCATCGAAAAGACCCATGGCGAGACCGAAGCTGATCAGCTCTGAAGCTCCGAATCCGACGAATTCACCGGATGTCAGCACCTGCCGGTCCGGCCTGCACATTCCAAACGATTGTATCCGGTGAAGGATATTCTCTGCAACCCCTTCGGCGCTAATCTCGTGAACCGGCACCGCAAACCGTCGCGCAAGCGGGCACTCATGGATGAGGGGATCGCCAACCGAGACGACTTTCCCATCCCGGATGGTGATCCTGCACCTCCCGATCGCCTCGATGATATGCTCATCCGGATGACCGGGCATACCCCCTTCCTCCCGATCCGGCTCGCAGCGCAACCGGGATCATTGCTGGCCTCTCCGCTGGAGTGCCGTCAGGCCTGCCGCAATACCGATGCCACCGCAGAGAACGAGAGCGTTCAGGGGAGCTTCTGTCGGGGTCGGGGTGGGAATCGTGGTTGGTGGGGGAGGAACTGCTGTTGTGGGCAGGGTGGTGGGCTCCGGCGTGGGAACCACCTCCCGGAACGTGGAGAGCTGCACATTGTTCAGATATCCAACGGCGTTGTTGCCGATGACATAGTCACCTTTCGTGGTGATTGCGAGCCGGTTCAGGGCATAGATATCGCGTGCGAGGGGAACATAGGAGCCCCAGCTCAGACCACCCGGTGTCCTGTCTGTCACCTTTATGTCACACTGCCTATGTTCCTTGTTGTACCGCATGACGACATGGTACGTCATGTTCTCTTCAAACCGTTTTGTCTCACAACCCGGCTGGCCGGCACAGTAGGAGCTGAAGAGGCTTGATATCTCGAACAGATGGTTGCTCTGGTCGATGACCCGAAGCGACATCACTCTCCCGTCGCGCCCGTTGCTGAAAATTCCAAGGATATTGACCCCCTTGGAGATATCCATCTCGGTGCTGGTGAGGCCGAACCGCACTGCCCCGTCCTGGTTGATGGATTCAATGGTTATGTCGTATTCAAGGGTGAACGATGTATCACCGATCTCAAGAGGCACATAGGCATACCCGTTCGTACCCCCCTCGGTCTCGAACCGGTATCGTTCGC
>DUGL01000099.1 GCA_013331415.1 Methanoregulaceae archaeon
GCCGGGTGATGCGTGACCAGGACATGCGTGGTTGCATGGCGGAGGAGAGAAGAAGTTACGGATCCAAGCAGCAGCCCCTCTACAAATCCCTTCCCGCGTGCCCCGAGCATGATCAGGTCAACCCCCTCTTTCCGGGCGCAGGAGAGAATGAGTCCCGGGATATCACGTCCATCAGCCTCAAGAATGCGTGTCCGTACCGGTATACCGCGACTCAAAAGTCGTTCTTTTTCTTCATTCAGGCACCGTTCAGCATATTCCCGGGGAGACGTAACGACCTGACCACCAAGGAATGGGCGTGAAGCGGCATGGACTCCTTCAGTAACATGAAGGAGTATCACCTCCCCCACATCCTGCAGACCATGTACCATGTCGGCCGTCCTTCGGGCATAGTCGGAAAAATCCGTGGGGAGGAGGATCAGGTGAGACATCGGTTCCCTCGCACATTCATGAGAATCGTTCTGTGATAGATCATCCTGCTGCTATTAATATGCCTCCATTTTTCCCGGTGAGCAGATGCTGCCGCTCTCCGTATGAACAAGCCGCGATGATAACATTGAAGGATCTTTCAGCAGAGCATCATAGTGAGGGGATCATCATGCATGGCACCGGACGCGACCCCGCGAGAGAAGCATTGAAACGACATGAAGAACGACAGGAGCAAAACATCATCATCCTGATCAGGCAGCTCTCGGACAGCAACCCTAATCTTCGCACCCGTTCGGCAGAGTCCCTTGGGAACATGGGTGACCTGCGGGCAGTGGAGCCGCTCATTGCACTCCTGGATGATCCCGTACCTGATGTTGTCTGGGTAGCGCTCCGGGCGCTGGGAAAACTGCGCGACCAGCGGGCGTACGCCCCGCTGATGGAGCGTCTCAGCAACCCGGACCGCTGGATCCGGCAGGGTGCGGCATGGGCACTGGGCGAGCTTCGCGACCCCCGGGCAGGCCCGTCGATCGTTCCCCTGCTTTCTGATGAAAAGAAAGGCGTGAGAACGGCGGCAGCCGAAGCGCTCGGTAAAATCGGTGGGGGCCCGTACAGAGAGCAGCTGGAGGCACTCCTTGATGACGACGAGCACGAGGTCCGCCATGCAGCAAGGGAGACACTCAAAAAAGGAGGGTAGATGTCGCTGTCCGCTGCTCCCTCGGGAACCAGCACGATCCCGAAGTCTCCACGCAGGCATGAGGGAAATTCCGGGTGCATGCATGAGGGGAACGGGGATGCGGTTTTGATCCGGCCTGCATGTGGCATTTCCCTGCTGTATGCTTGTGTCACGAGGGGGATTTTCAGGATTTTTCCCATCCATGGTTTGAGGGGCCCAGGGAAATCTCAGAGAGATACCACCCCCGGCACCCGTGATTGGGGAATAGGGTAACTCTAATGCAGTTCTTCTCCCGCACCTGCGGGGGTTTCAGCTCCTCCCCTTACCTGTTCTTCGAAGGGCCCAGTGGCCTCTCCCCATTCTCCATACGATGCATGCCGCCGGAAAAAAGCCTCCTGCCAGTAGCACACAACCAGAGTATACGACCCGGCAGGAACGGCAACCCAAAAAAATCCCTTCCTTTCAGTAAAAAGTGAAACAATGAACCCTTTTGATCGAATCCCGGGAAATCCCGTTTCCGGTCTTCCCGGTAAAAAAAATGAAGAGCGCGAAGGTGATGTTTCTGTGAGAACCGTGCTCGCTTTTTTTCGCGGGCAAGCATGTGCCCTCCAGACATCGTATGAGTTATATCCGGAGGTGATGCTGGTATGGGTTTTTAGAACTCGAGCGGCTCAAACCCCTGTTTGAATACTTTCCCAAAGTTCAGCGATATCTTCGGATCGAGGGCACAGACCGGGCAGGTATAGTCGTCCGGAAGATCTTCAAACGGCGTACCTGCTTTTATTCCCCGGTGGGGCTCACCGCGCCGCTGGTCATACACATAGTTACAGACCGAACAGATGTACCGGGTGGGGATCCACTCTTCAAAGCCCCACTTCCCGATCTTGCCTTTTCCCTCCATCCCGCAGATTGGGCAGACATAGGATTCAGGGAGATCCTCAAACGGGGTGCCCGCCGGGATGCCGTTATGTGGCTCACCCCGGAGGGGAGAGTAGATGTACGAACAGACTTTGCATTTATAACGCTGGACAGATGTCATGGTGTTCCTCTTCTGTAATCAAGAGACTCTTCCCGGATACATAAACCTATTTTTCATGGAAGCGGGTTCCCCTCTGCCGGAGCCAGTGTGCCCGATGTACATCATTAAGGCACAAGAACTGAAATAAACTCTCTGAAAGAGCAATGGGACGGATACCACCGGTGATAATTATCGTGACCCTGCTTACCGCCGGGATCATCGCGTTCTCCCTGGTCATCTCAGGAGGGCTTCCCCAACGACAGGACAGGAATATTTCCCCTCTCACCCTGGTCGAAGTGCGCGATTATGAGGGTGCGCACCTCTCTTCCATCGCTGATTTCCGGGAGAATTCGATCAGGGGGCCACAGTACCTTTCCGCCGCGACCTACCCCCTGAAGATCAGCGGCCTCGTCAGTAAGCCCCAATCAATCTCGTATGATGAGATCCTTACCACCTTTCCCCAGTACGAGAAAAAAGATCACGCTCTTCTGTGTTGAGGGGTGGGATGTAACAATCCTCTGGGAAGGAGTCGGGGTAAAAGATCTGCTTGCCGATGCCGGAATCGCTCCCGGGGCGAACACGGTTATCTTCCATGCAGCAGACGGGTACTCCACCTCACTGCCCCTGGATTATATCGAGGAGCGGGATATACTCCTCACCCATACCATGAACAGAGTCAGGCTCCCTGAAGAACGGGGATTTCCGCTCCAGCTGGTCGCGGAGGACCGGTGGGGCTATACATGGATCAAGTGGGTTACCAGGATTCAGGTTTCCGACGATCCGTCCTACCAGGGCTATTGGGAACAGCGGGGATTTTCGCAGAGCGGGGACATTCGTAAAAGCTCTTTTACATGAAGATACCGGTTAGGGGGGGGCTTTGGGTGATGCTGTCAATTCAGGGTCCGTTGACCAAACCCCCTCTTAAGATCAGTCATGCGCATCATTCCGAAGCTGGGATCAGATACACGAATAACGCATTATTCATCATCCGGTCACCATGAAGGTGAGAGTGCCACAACTCACCCATGCGTGTAACCTGGGGGAGCCATGACGATAATCGGGGGAGATCATCTTCCGGGGAAGATATATGATATTCTGCACGAACGGTATGCCATGGGAGCGGGATCGTTTTACAGGGAAGATATTGAGTGTCTCCCGCGGGAGGAACTCGATGCCCTCATCAATGAGCGGGTGCGGTACACCATCACCTACGCTGCAAACCACTCACCCTTCTACCGCGCATGGTTCAGGGAGCACGGAATAGACCCCGGTTCAATACGATCACACGAAGATCTCCGCTTGCTCCCGATGGTATCAGGTAAAACCATCCGGGAACACCAGCCCCCAGTCACCCCGGAGTTTATGTTCAGGAGCGTGGGATGGGATGAGGTCTTCACCATCCATGAGACAAGCGGTACCTCAGGTACCCCCAAGGGCTTCTTCCTCACCTGGGATGACTGGGAGCGGTATGCCGAGAAGTATGCCAGGAGTTTCGTCTCGCAGGGATTTTCCCAGGGGGATCGGATCATCATCTGTGCATCGTACGGGATGAATGTCGGGGCAAACACCATGACCCTTGCTGCCCGAAATATCCGGATGACCATCATCCCGGTTGGGAAGTGCACCTTCCCCAACCGTATTATCACCAGTTACCACCCGACCGGCATCGTAGGGAGCGTCTTCAAGCTCCTCCACCTCGCAAAGCGACTGAAGGAGGAGGGAATAGCCCCGCAAGACGTATCGGTCAGACGGCTCGTTGTTGGAGGTGAGAGCTTTTCCGAAGAAGCGAGGGCGTACCTTGCCGAGGTTTGGGACCGGGATGTATTCAACACCTATGGGAGCACCGAGGGGACGATGTGCGGGGAGTGTACTGTCCGGCAGGGTCTGCATGTTCCTGAAGACCTTGTGCACCTCGATGTCTACGATCCTGCACTGAAAGATTTTGTCACAGATGGTGACTGCGGGCGGGCTGTCCTTACCACGCTCCTGCCCCGGGGAGGTCGTGCAGGTACCCTCCTGATCAACTATGATACCGAGGACACCACGGTCGTCATGACCCGGGAGCCCTGTTCGTGTGGCAGGACCCACATGAAGATCATGAACCCCCAGCGCGAGGCAGAAACGATCTGGATCCTTGGTACGCCGGTCAACAAGGTCGATATCGAGCGGGGTGTCTTCCAACGGGAGAACATGGAGTACCTGACCGGAGAATACGAGGCGTTCGTGTATGGGGATGAAGACAGGGGAGAGACAGTCCTCAGGGTGAGCATGGAAGGACAGGTGGTATCCCCAGGCGAGCAGGAGCTGGTAACAGAGAACTTCCGGAGATCGTTCTACCGCTGGAAGCCGGGACTTTCGGCTGCAGAGGGAGACACGTTCTCGCTGGTGTTTCATTTCACCCCACCCGGGGGTCTTGAGCTCTCCCGGCTGAAAGGGAGACCGCGCCGACTGGTCGACCGGAGAGCCTGATCAGGGATCGTGCACCAGCTTGCCGAATGCACGCAGCCATTTTTCAACCGTGTCGGATTACGTGCACCGGTTCATGAATAGCGTATCAGGATACGAAGATTCCACACTGGGGTGCACGAGGTTGTGCAGGAACCGGGTTATGGTTTTGTGCCAATGAGACAGAATCACAGAGATCCCACCCATGCTGACATGTTCATCCCGGAATCGCGGACTATAGTCGGTTTCACACCATAGCGGAAGTGAAAGTTTTTATCTTTCCGGGGCGAAAACTATGTGCTCTTGGATATGCCCCCTGGTCTTTTCGTTTTGCCGGACACCCCCAGAATCTGGCATCAACCCCCCTATCTGTCAGGTGTGGTCATACCCAGAGCACCCTTTTAAGAAAGAAGTATTCTCGCAATGTATCCGCTCTTGATCCTGATGGCTCTCAACGGGATCAGGGGAGCTGCCTTTCCCAGGGCATACCCTGCTGGATAGTAATCTCATACCAGCCGTTCAAGATCGTCCCGTGCAGCATACCAGACTTCCACCATGTGGTGGGGATGGTACCGCATCTTTGCCTCGCGAAGCCCGGGAACCCCCATGTCGCTCTCGCGGTTGATGAACGGGAAGCGGTCCCGTGCATAGTACGCGGTCTCAGCATTGATAGCCTTGTAGATCCCTTCACAATCAGGCAGTCCTTTCTCGAAATGGACAACCAGTGTTTCACGGTTCAGCGGCTCAAACAGTGAGATTGCCCCGACCCTCCCCACCACCCGTATCAGCAACCCGGAGAGCCCGATCTCTTCCATATGGG
>DUGL01000103.1 GCA_013331415.1 Methanoregulaceae archaeon
AAGGGGTACCTTGCCGGGCTCCCGGAATGGGTCCTCGCTGAACTGATGCCGGACACCATCGTGCTCGTGGAGACGGATGAAGACCAGATCCTGCTCCGGCGGCTCTCAGATGAGACGCGGACACGGGACCGGGAAGGGTCCTATGCCATTGGTGAGCACCAGCAGTTCAACCGCGCCATCGCTGCTGCCTACTCGATGATGACCGGGTGCACTGTCCGGTACATCACGAACGCTGACCTCCTCCTTGATAAAGCAGTCGAAGATATGGTCTCAGTTCTCAGGTGATCAGGTCATGGCAAAGATGGGATACGGCGGGATTATCGCGATTGTCGTGGCGATGGCGCTGATCTTCTCCTACAGTATCCCCGGCATCCGTGATGGTGTCGGTGGTGGAATAGACCTGGTATTCGGCCCGCTTGCCGGGAGCGTTCCTTTTTATGTCTTCATCATCATCCTCTCGGCATTGACCGCGATCTATTCATCGCTCATCCAGAAATACACCATCGATTATGAGAAGATGCAGGAAGTCCAGGAACGGATGAAGGCATTCCAGAAGGATTTCCGGGAAGCGCAGCTCTCGGGCGATGAGAAACGGATCAAGAAGCTCGAAGGCAGGAGAGATAAGATGATGAAGGAGCAGCTCGATATGTCCCAGAACCAGTTCAAACCGATGGCCTACATCATGATCGTATCGGTTCCCATCTTCTTCTGGCTCCTGTACCGCCTTTCCAACTTTCCGGACAATATCGCCATCACCATGCCATTCTTTGGTCTTCATACCCTTACCGACATGATTCTCGGGCCGGTTCCCGCGTGGATCTTCTGGTACATGATCTGCTCCCTGACGATCAGCCAGGTGGTCAGGAAAGCGCTGGGGATCGGAGGCATCTGATGCGGATCACGGTGAGCGGGCTCCCGGGAAGCGGGACCACCTCACTGGCACGGCATGTTGCTGAAATGCTCCATACCGGGATGATCTCTGCGGGGGAGGTCTTCCGGCAGATGGCACAGGAGTATGGTATGGATCTTGCTGCATTTGGGAAACGTGCAGAATCCGATCCGTCGTTTGACCGTCTCATCGATGAACGGCAGCGGGAGATTGCCCTTGCTCATGACGATATCGTGGTGGAGGGACGGCTCTCGGGATGGTTTGTCAGGGAAGCAGACCTGAAGATCTGGCTCCTGGCTCCAACTGAATGCCGGGTAGCCCGGATCCAGACCCGGGATACCATCGGGGATCCTGAGACCGCAGCACGGATGACCCGTGAACGGGAGGCCTGTGAGGCGCAGCGATACCAATCCTACTATGGCATCAATATCGATGATTTGTCCCCCTACCACCTTGTCCTGAACTCTGAACACTGGTCGGTGGAAGAACTGGGAGCTTTTGTATCTACGGCTGTGGGTATTATCCGGCAGCGTGCCCGTACTGGGCAGGCTGAATCTCCCGGTTCATAAGAACAGGGGATTTTAACAATCCTTACGATGTGGAGGTACTGCATTTTGGATGAATCAGCCGGATATACCGTGATGACGACTGAATGTTCAGCCACTCCGGGGGTGGGGGATGATGGAACCTGAAATATCCGTGCATATCGTCCGGGAGTGGGAGACCCCCGCCCTGGTAGACCTGTACACGGCTGGGGGGTGGTGGCTCAATGAACATGACCCCTCCCGACTTCCCGAGATCGTTCGTTCCAGTTTTGCATTTGCCGTCGCGGTCGAGGATGCGACCGGGAGGTCTGTTGGTATGGGGAGGGTCATTTCTGATGGAGTTTCCGATGCCTATATCCAGGACATGGTCGTGATCCCGGAGTTCCGTGGCCGGGGAGCAGGACGAAAAATTATCAGGGCTCTGCTCGCCTACTGCTACGAACGGGGTGTCACCTGGATAGGGCTCATCGCTGAACCCGGGACCGAGGAGTTCTACACCGGGGTCGGGTTCTCCCGGATGAAGGACCATATCCCGATGCGGTACCGTGGGAGGTTGTGAGCGGTATGGTGCTTGCCGGATCAGATTTCTCCCCGCTGAGGATAGAGGACCGGGCACTGTTCCAGGAGGTGTACGAGCAGTTCCCGCAGGTTCATTCGGACAATACGTTCGCGAATATGATCTGCTGGAACTCCTATGCCCACTACCGGTATGCACGGGTGCGCGACTCGCTCCTCATATCGAGTACTATCGGGGGGAAGACCAAATTTCGTCCCCCTATCGGCCCCCCCGATACGGAACTCTTCGCCGATCTCCTCTCGCTCTGCATGCGGGAGGGGGACGAGAGCCCGCTTGTCCTCATCATCGATTCCATGCGGCTCTGGATTCAGGAAGAGTACCCAGAAATCCTGCTCCATCCTGATCGTAACTACTGGGAGTACGTGTATCTTGCAGAAGACCTTGCCCATCTCCCGGGAAAAAATTACCTCACGATCCGGCGGCACCTGAGCAAGTTCAGGAGAAACTGCAACCCGGTTGTGGAACCTATCGATGGGTCAACCCGTGATGAGGTACGTGAGTTCCTGGTGGAATGGTGCGAGTGGAAGAACTGCGATGGAGAACCGTTCCTCGTCCATGAGAAGGATGCCGTGATGCATGCCGTTACCCATATGGAAGAGATCGGGCTCTC
>DUGL01000166.1 GCA_013331415.1 Methanoregulaceae archaeon
CCGGCAGCGGGGATCGATGTCGTCGTATCCGGGGCTGGTGCAGTGAGTCGGCCGCGTACACCCGGCAGCGGGGATGGGGCCGGGCGTGTCCGCAGGGAGGGTGCACATCGAAATCTCCGCCGTCCTGTGTACAAAGGAAGGGCATATCTCGCTTCTTTTCAGCCGCTGGCAGGGGTCCGGTACGGACGGTCACCAGGGCTCCGGGACAGCAAGGTTTTTTACCATGAGAGAGAGAAAAGAATACTGGCCCTTCCTTTGAAATGGAGCTCTGGAGGCAACATGAGGAGGGGGGGCCTCTTCTTCGTAAACCTGCCGGTCCCTCGTTTCGCAGGGCGGTTCATTCTTTGCGGTCAGCAGACGGCTTACACCCCTGGTGGCAGGAGGGACGCTCACGTGGCTTTGCCTGGTTCCCGTTCTCTCTCGATCTGATCTCACGCGATCATTCCCGCATCCGACCCGTGCAGATGGCAGACCGCTCGTGCGTCAGGATCTGCAATAATCCGAACGTACCTCTGCGAAGTCACCCGCGATTTCCCGTGGAGATCCCCCCCCACCGGTACACGACCATCCCTTGCGGGAAAGCACCCCCGCAGGATACTTTTATCCCCCTGCTCACGCTACGTCCCCTGCATGGATATCGCACTGCGGGACCGGTTCACCGGGTTGTGGAACGAGTATTTTGAGGGGGCAGAACTGCCCATCACCTTCGGGACAGGAGAAGAGAGCGGGACCGTGGAGAAGGTCCCGCCTCCGAAGAGCTGGCGGTGCATGATCTGCGACCTCGGCCGGATCCGGAAAGGAATGCCACGCTCTTTTGACGAGGAATCGCTCTCCTGCAGCGGGGCGATGTACTATCTCGGGTACACGACCGAACGCCGCCCGGAGTTCCGGTACTTCCTCTCCTCGGGGAGACCGGGTGTCGTAGAGGGGGAGCGGTACAAGCGGACCCCGGAGATCGTTGATGCGATGGAGCAGTACCGCGGAGAGATCCCGGCAACAGGCAGGTGTTATCTATTCAAGCGGTGGGACCAGCTGACCGCGGAAGACTCCCCCGAGGTCGTCATCTTCTTTGCCCGACCCGAGGTACTCTCCGGGCTCTTCACTCTCGCAAACTTCGATCAGGCCGACCCGTACGGCGGGGTCATCTGCCCCTTCGGGTCCGGGTGCAGCTCGATCGTGTACTACCCCCTCCTCGAGCAGCAGAAAGAGAACCCGAAGGCCGTCCTCGGCATGTTCGATCCCTCGGCACGCCCCTGCATCATGCCTGATGTCCTGACCATGGCCATCCCGATGAAGAAGTTCGGGAAGATGATCGGGTACATGGAGGAGAGCTTCCTCATCACCGGGTCCTGGGAGAAGGTACGGAAGAAGATCCGGAGCAGTGCAGAGCTGCACGCCCGGTGAGGGGACCATCCCGTTGGGTCGGCCAGGTCCGTACCTGAGACGACCGTTCAATGCTTTCCGAATCTCCCCCAAATGTCTCCTCGCAGGAGCTCGTCGAGTTCAGCCATACTCCACGATAGAGTTCGCGGTTAAGGCGGGATTTGCACAACGCCAGAGGGCATCACTATACCTGAAGAAGCTTGAAGGGAAGGGGATCCTTGCATCGCGAAAGATCGGACGGGAGAAGATCTCTGTACACACGGCATTGCTGAACCTGCTCAGGGAACCTCGAGATGTGTCGATGAAATCGATTATTTTCGACACGTTTCAGGGATATGGTGATTGCATCGACATAGCGGTGCATCAGCCGGGTCCCGCCGGCAGGGTGAAGGAGAACGTTGAACCCCTCCCCATCTCCGACTCCACCCATATCCTTCCGCCATGCCGCTCGATAATCCGTTTGCATATCGCGAGCCCAAGCCCGGTCCCCGGATACGCATCCCGCGGATGGAGGCGCTCAAAGAGGATGAAGATCTTCTGGTAGTAGGCCGGGGGGATGCCGATGCCATTGTCCCGCACGGCGAACTCCCACATCCCCTCCCGGGAAGCAACGGAGACATGAATGTCGGGCACCACCCCCGCCCTGCGAAACTTGATTGCATTTTCAAGAAGATTCTGGAAGACCTGGGTCATCTGCGTGGCGTCGGCAAGGACAACCGGGAGCTCATCGGAGCCGATGGATGCCCCGGTCTCTGTTATCACCAGCTGAAGATTATATCGGGCATGGGAAAGGATTGTTCCCAGGTCAACGGGTACCAGTGGCTTTGCATGAGACCGCACATGGGAATATTTGCGAAGATCACTGACCAGCATATTCATCCGGAGACCAGCATTCTCGATAATTTTTACGTACTTTTCAGTCAGGGGACTCTCCCCTTCTCTGCACTGGTGCAAAAGGAGCTGAGCGTATGTCACGATACCCCGGATCGTTTCCTGGAGGTCATGGGTGGCAATATTGGCAAAGAGTTCCAGGTCCTCAACACTCTGTTTCAGACTCCCGGCGTACTCCTGCACCTGCAGTTCGGCTGCTTTCCGGTCGGTAATGTCCCGGATGACGACAAGGATTGCCGGATTCCCGTTGTAGGGTATCCGTCGTCCTCTCCCCTCAACAGGAGCCAGGGTCCCGTCGGCCCGGATGACCTGGAACTCGGTTGCCGGCGTTATTTTCCCTTCAAGATCGTCGTTTGTACGCTGGTGAACAACTGCATGGTAATCAGGGGGAATCAGATCCATCGCATCCCTACCTACAAGATCTTCGGGGTTTGCGACTCTCATCAGCCGAACGATGGCAGGATTCGCATAGAGGATCGTACCCTGCCGGTGAATGATGATTGCATCCGGGGACATCTCAACGAGCGTGCGGTACTTCGCCTCGCTCTCCTGTATCGCATCCTCTGTCCGTTTCCGCTCGGTGATATCCCGAATGATGGCACCAATACGAAACCCCTGCCGGGTGGAAATCCTGAACACCCGCTGCTGGACGTACCGGATCGCTCCTTCAGGGGTTCGGATCTGCCCATCGAAGAGACGATCGAAGAGCTGATCGGTCCCGTTACAGAGTAACCGATCCCAGATCGTCCGATAGTGCGTCAGCGGATCTGATCCGGCCCATGCATGCGTCACGTTCATTGCCTGGATCTCCCACACAGGCACCCCCGTCACATCCCTGGCGGCCAGGCCGGTGATCAGCTCTGCCCCCCTGTTCCACCGGGTGATCCGTCCCTCCTGATCGGTGATGATGATCCCGTCAGTAGTACTATCGATCAGGTTCTGTAACTCTTCCTCGTTTGCGACGAGTGTCTCTTCGATCTGCCGGCGTTCGGTGATATCCCTGATCACGGCTCCGTAGAACACCCGCCCCCGTATGGTGAACCTGAAGTTTCTTGCTTCAATTACCCGGTATCCGCCGTCGGGTCTCCGGACAGAGAGCTCGATATGCGGTTTCCTGGAGACTGCCGCCGCGTCCATCTCCCCGATAACAGAACGTATCCACCCCTCCACCTCCACCGCATCCCTCTCCTCCGGTATGCAGCGCGATGCAATCTCAAAGAGCGTCCTGCCGAGCGCCTCTCCTGCAGGGATTCCGAAGACCTGTTCCATCCCGGTATTCCATTCCAGGATAACCCCCTGGTCATCGTTGACGACAATCCCGTCATGCGTGCTCTGGATCAGCGTCCGGAATTTCTCTTCGCTCTCGTTTTGCGACGCTTCGATCGGGTGGTGATCTTCCACCCTCTTTTTGAGATCAACAATCTCGTTTTTAAGCGCTTCGATCTCTGCATCCAGGTCGTTATGCTCCCGGATGATTCGTTCCACACCAGGGGGGACTGGGTGCTGCGGTCCCCTGTTCCCGATCTCAGTGCGCCCGTTTCCTGGTGTTTTCCGGGGATCTGGCATCTGACCTCCTGGGGAATGCGGTCAAAACGAAGAATAGAGCGATTATTCCTTTTAACTACTGATAAAGATACCCGTTTTCCAGATAGAGCAATTCGCAGATTACGGCCCGGCATCCCGGCATACCTTTTTTCACATCCCCGCGCAACCTCTCTGCCATGGCATCCCCAACCGACAATCCCGGCCAGCTCGCACGAATCCTCCTGGCGCATGAGAAAGCCCGGGCACGGGCATGGACGGAGAAGAACATCCAGGCCCTCGAGGTCCTGCTGGCGCCGGACTTCGTGGAGATCAATCTGCTCGGCCGGTTCTCAAAGAAGGAGGTGCTGGTATCGCTCGTCCCCGCGGTCACCCTGCACGAGTTCATCATCGCCGACCCGCAGCTGGTCGTGGCGTCCCCCGATGCCGCGATCTTCACGTACCGGTGCATCGAGGATATGACCGCCAGGGGGGAGCGGATCACCGGGACGTTCCATGTCGCCGCCCACTATGCACGGCGTGACAACAAGTGGCTGCTCCTCGTCTGGCAGATCACGCCTTTCACGAGCTGAGGGAAAAATCCTGGTACCCCGGTCATACCAGGATGAGCAGGAAATCCAGTGCCAGGAAGATCGTAGGGAGTACTCTCGCCATCAAGAAGAATTTTTCATCCCTTCGCTCCATCCTCAAGCGGGAAATCCCTGAATGAGGAGCTCCGGGATGAGGGGGGTAACTCCAACGGAGTGGTTCTCCTGGCGGGGGCTGTTTCCCGGTGCGGGACCATTTCGTCAACCCCAGATCGGGTCATCACCAAAGCGTTCCGTCCAGTAATCGGCAGGGCTCTGCTCCAGGTCCTTTGCGAGATCTTCAACCCGGAACGAAAAGGTATGGTTCATGCAGTACTCGGCCAGGAGATCGTATGCCGCCTTCACCCGGATCGTCATCTCGTGCGACAATG
>DUGL01000015.1 GCA_013331415.1 Methanoregulaceae archaeon
CGGCCGCAGCGATGCCAAACGAGTCGTATCCGCGGTACTCGAGGCGGCGGAGCCCCTCCAGCACGATCCCCGCTGCCTTCTTCCTTCCCGTGTACCCGAAGATCCCGCACACCTAGACCACCAGGACATCATCCGGGTATGCCTGGAGACCCCCGATCATCTTCCCGCCGCTGATCCTCGCATTGTTCCCGACAATGGCCCCCTGGTAGACGTTGAACGGCTCAGAGCGCACATGATCGCCGAGCACGCACCCGAACCTCCCCCGTACCAGGATCTCCTCGATCTCGAGCATCGGCACACCCGGGGCGACCGAGGTATGGTCGCCAAGGACAGAGCCCTCGCCGATAACCGCCTCGGTCACCTGCGAATGGGACCCGATGGTCGCGTCATCCATCAGGAGCGCGGTATTGATGATCGAGAACGGCTCCACCTTCACCCGGTCACCGATACTCACGTTCGGCCCGATGGCACAGTGGGACCCGATCTCGGCGTCCTCCCCGATGATCGCAGGCCCGGTGATCGTGGTAAATGGCCCAACTGATGATCCCTTCCCGATCCGGACCGGACCGGATACCAGCGCCGCCCGGTCGAGTGTCCCGGCCTTCTCGGGAACAACCCCTGCGAGGACCTTCTCGTTGAGCGGGAGGAGGTCCCAGGGGTAGACGGCGTCCTGCCAGTCGATTGCAGAGACTGCCGAGAGTTTTTTACCATCGGCAAGCATGGCATTGACCGCCCCGGTGAGATCGGTCCCGGCCAGGTAGGGAAAGAAACCGGGCGTGAGGTGGAATATCCCGGTCGAGACGGTGAACGAGGGGGCATGCTCCGGCTTCTCGATGATCCCGGTCACCTGGTCCTGCTTCATCAGCACCACCCCGAAGTTGGACGGGTACGGGTGATCTTTTACCAGGACCGCATTCTTCGCATCCCGTATCAGGGCGACCGACCGGGCATCGACATAGTTGTCACCGGGAAGCAGCAGGAACTCATCGCGGATCAGCCCTTCCGCACACTGCAGGGCATGACCGGTCCCGAGCTGCTTCTCCTGCACCACGATCTCCACGGAAATATCGAGGTTATTCAGGTACCGGATGACATGCTCTTTCCGGTACCCCACCACCACCACGATCTCCCGTATCCCGCACCCGATCAGGGCCTGGACCGGGTAATCGATGATCGGCCGGTTCGCGACCGGGATGAGCGCCTTCGGGCGGTTCCGCGTCAGCGGCCGGAGCCGCTTTCCCTCCCCTGCTGCAAGAATGACTGCCTGCATCCTTCACCTACCGGACGGTTGTCCCCGCTTCGATCCATCCTTCCACGAACGCGTGCGGAGCAACCGTGACCCTGCTCGCGATTACACACCCGACATTGACCGAGCAGTTGATGCCGAATAAGACATCGTCGCCGATCACGGCGCCCATCTTGACCCGCCGGGTGTCTCTCCCCCGGATCTTCACCGTGGCGTGGTCGTGGCGGAGGTTTGCCACTTTCGTCCCGGCGCCGAAATTGCACCCGCTCCCGACGATGCTGTCGCCAAGGTAGTTGAAATGGGGAAGTTTTGTGTCCTGCATGATCACCGAGTTCTTGATCTCGGTCGCATGCCCGATATGGCACCGGTCCCCGATGGCTGTCGCGCCCCGGATGTATGCGTGCGGTCCGACCACGCAGTCTTCCCCGATGACACAGGGACCCACGATGTACGTGCCGGACCGGATCGTGCTCCCCCTGCCGACCGAGACATTCCCCTTCAGGGTCACCCCCTCTTCCACGGTCCCTTCCACCGCCGGGACTACAGATTCCTGCAGCGCTGCATTGGCATCAAGGAGATCCCAGGGATACCCGACATCGAGCCATGAGGCGAGCGGATACCCGGTGAGCTCTCCTGCCCTGATGTATGCTGCAAGCGCATCGGTCAGCTCGTACTCTCCCCGGGGAGACGCCCCGACCTCCCCGATGAGATCGAAGATCTCAGGGGCAAACAGGTAAGCACCCGCATTGATCTCTGTACTTTCCGGCCGATCTGATTTCTCGACAAGGCCGGTCACCCGATCCCCCCCTGTCGTGACCGCGCCATAGTCCCACGGGCGGTCCGACCGGAATATCCCCATGCAGGGGGGTGTTCTCCCCATGATTGCCGCGATATCGTCGCGTTGCATGACCATGTCCCCGTTCAGCACGAGGAAGGTGCCCGTGATCAGGTCCTCTGCCGCCCGGAGCGCATCTGCCGTCCCCCGCTGATGCCGCTGGGTGGCATACTGGATCGAGACATTGAACCGGCTCCCGTCACCAAAGTAGTCCCGGACCGCCTGCTCCTGGTACCCGACCACGAGGATGAACTCCCGGACCCCTGCGTCGCGGGCTGCACAGACGAGATGGTCTGCCATCGGCCGGTTCGCAAGCGGCAGCATCACCTTCGGGCGCTGTGCGGTGAGCGGGCGCATCCGCTTCCCCTCACCGGCTGCAAGGACCACGCACTGCATACAGATATCCTCACCCTGTCCCTTTAAGCACTTTTCCACGCCCTGATCAAGCTTCGCCCCTTCCCAAGCATCGCCTTTGCCTGCGCAGCATCCTTCCCCTCGGCCGTCAGCCGTATCTTCGGCTCGGTCCCTGATGCCCGGACCAGGCACCAGCCCTGTTCGTCTTCGAGCCGGATGCCATCAGTCGGGTTCTCTGCCCCGAGCGCCAGCAGGACCTCGCGGGCGTATTCGCAGGCAAGCGACTCCCGGACAACCGGGTAGGAGGGCAGGGAATCAACCTCTGCAGCAATATCCCACTCGGCCGCCATCTCGGCGAAGAGGGCAGCAGCGTAGGGGCCGTCCGGGCAGAGCGAATGGCCGGGAAAGATCCATGCACCGGACGGCTCACCGCCGAATTCGCCCCACCGGGTCAGTTCACGCGAGACATAGCTGTCGCCGACCGGGGTCCGCCGGACCGTGGCCAGTTCCTCCACGGCCATCGATGCATCAGCGGTCGTCACCACCTCGTTTGCCCCCAGGTAGCGGACAAAGAGCATGAGGAGGTGGTCCCCGCTGATGAAGCGGCCCCGGCCGTCAAATGCCATCATCCGGTCCGCATCCCCGTCATGCACCACCGCCCCGGCTGCCCCCCTGCTCCGGACGAGCCCGCCCAGGTAGGCGAGGTGCTCCGCGGTCGGCTCAGACGGGCGCACAAACCGGCCTGCCGGGTTGCAGGCGATGCAGGTGAGCTGCACCCCCTGCCGGGAGAGGAGCGCGGGGCTGACCATGCTCCCCGCCCCGTTCCCGCAGTCGAGGACCAGGGCTATACCGGATACCGGCGACCTTTCCTTCAGCACCGCATCGCTGTAGGGCGTGCAGGCATCAAACCCCCTGAGATCCCCCTGCCGGTCCCAGGCGCTCCAGGGAGGGGTCGCTATCTCTCCTTCGATCTGCACCTGCTGTTCAGGAGATATCGATGAACCATCGGGGGAAAAGACCTTGATCCCATTGTACTCCTCGGGATTGTGCGATGCCGTGATCATCACCCCGGCATCACAGAACCGTGCCCCGTACCCGATCACCGGGGTCGGGACCACCCCGGCATCCCGGACCTCACCCCCTGCCCCGAGTATGCCGGCAGCGACGAGGTTTGCGAGGGCGGGACCGGTCATCCGGGTATCTCTCCCCAGGAGGACGCGCCCCGCCTGCCGTCCGAGCGAGGCCCCAAGCAGAAGACCGGTATCGCAGAGCTCCCGCCCGTACAACCGCCGGACCCCGGAAGAGCCAAAGAGCATGAGAGGATATCTCCTCCGGGGATGTTAGCCTTATCCTCTCCCGAACGGGCACCAGTGCGCGCACCCGTGCAGCGCGCTTACCCCGGCAGTGGACGGGGAGAGGAAGATGATCTCTTTCTCTCCGCGGTACAGGGCTGCCGTCTCCCCAAACCCGGGCTGTATCATCCCGTCGCCGGTTACGAGGAGGATATCCGCTTCTCCGGGACTCTCTGCCCGGTTGGG
>DUGL01000082.1 GCA_013331415.1 Methanoregulaceae archaeon
AGGAGGGCATGGTGGATTGCCGGGACTGCCGAGTACCAGCTGGGACTGAATTCCTGGAGCCACGCCGTGATCCGGTCCTGCTGGAATCCCGGTGCGGTTATGATGCTCCCCCCGGAATGCAGAGTGGCGAGGAGGCAGCCGATCAGCCCATGGACATGGAAGAGCGGCATCAGGTTGAGGCACCGGTCTGCCGGGGTCAGGGCGAGCGAACCGGCGATAGCAGCAGCATTCCTGCAGATGCAGTCCTGCCGAAGCGGCACCCGCTTGGGCTTCCCGGTCGTCCCTGAGGTGTGGAGGATGAGGGCAGTATCGTCAGGGCGGGTATGCGGTACGATCCGGGTATCCCCCGGGACACTCCCTGCATCCTCATCTGAAAACGGAGATGCCCCGGAGAGCACCTCCCGGACAGGCCGGAGACGGTAGCAGGGGATGCCGAGATCATCGGCTGCCGGTTCTGCAGCGGTCGGATGGCCGGCAGATACCAGGACTCCGGAACACCCCGTGTCCTGCAGGTAAAAGGAGAACTCCTCTCGTGAGTAGGAGGGGTTCAGCGGGGCACAGGCAGCAACGGCAGTCACGCCGAGGAAGGCTGCTGTCATCTCCGGCCCGTTGGGAAGCACCACAGCAAGGCGGGACGTTCTCTCCACTCCCTTCTGTACCAGTGCATCCATCCAGAGAGATACCAGCCCGGACAGATCCCGGTAAGTGATGACCATCCCGGATATATCGATGATAGCAGGGGAATCTGGTCTCTTCACCGCCCATTCGGCGACGGGCGAAAACGTGATTGCATCATCGGGGGGCATGCTATCAGAGTACCGGGCTCTCATCGGGGATACCTCCTCATGGCTCGTGGCTCTGTCGGGAACCCTCATCCTCCCGGGCTTCCGAGTCCAAGGATCTCCCGGGCTTCCCGGGGGGATGCGATCTCCCTCCCCAGGCATTGCGCCATCCCGACAACCCATTTGACGAGTTCCTCATTTGTCGTGAGTGTCCGCTCCTGGTAGTCCCGGTAGATCGAATCTTCAAGACCGATCCTGACATGTCCGCCCATGAGGATCGCGGCAGCGGCGACCTGCATCTGGAACCTGCCGATCCCGGCCGCTGCCCAGGTTGAACCTTCCGGGAGGGACTCCACGAGATAGACCAGATCACGGACATCTGCCGGGATACTCCCGAGCGATCCCATGAGGAAATTGAAGAAGAGTGGTGCGGCCAGGATGCCTTTTTTCTGCAGGTACCTGGCAGTATTGATAAAACCTGCTTCAAAAACCTCTATCTCCGGTTTAACCCCCTGTCTGGCCATTTCACGGGCCAGGTGCATGATCTCTCCACTCGGGTTTATCGAAATCGAGTCCCTGAACGTGACCGAGCCGGGAGTCAGGGATGCCATGTCAGGTGCAAGGTCCAGTACCTCATCACGTCTCCCGCCCGGAATACGTCCGCTTGTGCTGGCACAGATGATGATACCCGGGCAGGTTTTCCGTATACCGGCAATGATCTCTTCGTAGATGTCTTTCCGGGTCGTCGGCCGGCCCGCTTCATCCCGTGCATGGATATGCACCGAGGATACCCCCAGCCGGTACGCCGTGATAGTCTGCCCGATGATCTCTTCAGGAGTTACCGGGACGGATGGATTGGATTCTTTCGTAGGGACGATCCCGGTCGGAGCGAGCTGAATAATCAGTTTTCCCAGTTCGTTGCCCCGGTAGTACATGGCTATTCCCTTCCCGTTGAGTGTCTTTTATGACTTCTCTGTTCCCATCAGATAATAGTTCGCTGGTGATTCTCTTCTTCAACCAGTTTTCCGTCAATGAGTCGCAGGACCCGGTCACATACCTGGAGGATGCTCTCGCGGTGCGTGATGATCAGGACCGTTTTCCCGTGCATCTGTTGTGCGAGCGTTGAGAGCAGGCGATACTCCGTCTCCTGGTCAAGGGCCGAACTGGGTTCATCCATGATCATCACCGGTGCATTGCGGAGGAATGCCCGGGCAAGCGAGATCCGCTGCCGCTGGCCCGCAGAGAGCTGGAGCCCCCGTTCACCGACAATGGTATCGTACCCGTCAGGGAACTGCAGGATCGTCTCGTGGAGCTGGGCAGCCTGTGCCGCAGTAATGATCTCTTCATCGGTCGCATGGGGGACACTGTACCGGATATTGTTCCTGATACTGTCGTGGAACAGGAAGAGGTCCTGGGAGACAAATGCGATCAGCGTCCTGATATGGTCATGCCGGATGGTCGAGATATCCATCCCGTCAAGGAGAATTCTGCCGTTCATCGGGGTATAAAACCGCAGGATCAGCTGGGTAAGGGTTGTCTTGCCCGCACCCGTCTCTCCTATGATTCCTATAATTTCTCCCGGCCTGATACGAAGAGTTATATCATCGAGGATTGTCCTGCGCCTGTCATAGGCGAACGAGAGGTGGTCAAAGATGATCTCCCCCCGAATCTGGTAGTCCGGCAGCAGATCATGGTCATGGGGTTCATACTCACGTGCGATTGCAAAGAGTTCCTTCACCCTGCCGGCAGCTGCGATGATCCTCTGCATATCGAGGGGAAACGAGAGCATGACCTGCAAGGATGCCCCGAGAATGGGGAGGTATACCATGAACGCAACGAAATCCCCAAGTGACATTTGGCCCCCGATAACCATGGTTCCTCCCACCCAGAGAATGATCAGAATCGCTGCACCCTCAAACAACGAACGGCTTTTCTCTCCCAGTGCACTGACGAGACTGTTCCCAATCCGCGTATCGCCGAGCTCCCGGACCTGTGCTGCAATGTCTTCAGCTTCCCGATATTCGGCCCCATGGCTTTTTACGGTCTCGATCCCGGCGATTGTGTCCCCCATCCGGGCAAAGATACCCGAGAGTCTCTCAAGTTCCAGGTACGTGAGCCGCCGAATCTTTCCGGAGATGAGGTAATTGATCCCCGCGATGAAGGGGATAACGGCAATGAATACCAGGGTCAGGTACGGCGAGATGAGAATCATCGCACCAAGGGTGAACACCAGCGTGAACACTGAGGAGGTAATTTGGGGGAACTGGGTGAGCACCATCCCCTGGAGCTGCGCAGTGTCCGAAGATACCCGGGAGATGATCGATCCGGTCCGTTCCGACCGGAAAAACCGGATGGGAACAAAGAGGACGTGGGAATAGAGTGCGGTCCGGAGGGAAACCACGAACCCTTCCCTGACCTGTATCGTAAGAAACGTGCGGATGATGTCAAGGATGCCGATAGCAAGACCCACAATGAGAACAACGAGAATGAATGATGTGAGGGAACTCCCCATGAACGTAACGACCTGGTTTACTATCTGGCTGAACGGCCCGGTCAGTGTTTCAGGAATCTGGACAGGGGTATTGCCGAACACCGAATCGATCAAAATTTTTGAGGTGTACGGAATGAATGCGGTGAAGAGGGATTTGAGAGCGGTAAGGACCAGGATTACCGCTATCGCCGCGGTATAGGGTTTGAAGAACGGGATAAAGGAGAGGAGATCTTTCCAGGAATAGGCACTGGCTTCGTGTCCCTGGCCATCGCTCTGAAGATACCGGGTCATACGGTTTCGTATTGTCCGGAAGAATGTCCTGGTGCGTCTCAACACTCAACCTTTGTCGCCTTCCTTATAAATTCCTGTGATGTCCATCAGG
>DUGL01000066.1 GCA_013331415.1 Methanoregulaceae archaeon
CTGGAAGGGAGCGTATCGGTCTTCTACTGGAAAAATGCCGCAGGCGAGGAGGTCGACTTCGTGGTCCGGGAAGGAAGGCAGGTAGTACTGCTCATCCAGGTTTGCGTGGATGCGGAGAGCAGGGAAACCCGCCAGAGGGAAATGAAAGCGCTTCTCAAGGCGGGAAGAGACCTGCATTGCGACAGGCTGCTCCTGCTTACGAGAGATGAGGAAGGGGAAGAGGAGTTTTCGTGGTTCGGCATGCAGGGAGTAATTCAACTGATCCCCCTCTGGAAATGGCTTCTCTCCCTACCGGGAAACGGGGGAAGGGTTTCTCCTGACTTCCCGGCACCGGGATGGTAGTCTGAAGGTCATCATCCATCCGCAGGAGTGACGTCTCTTTTGTCCCGGGAGATTCCGATAGGGGGTACCAGGGCAACCCTGCAGCAACTCCCCTTCCAGGGGACGTCTTCCTCCCGGCAACGCATCCGGATGCCGTCGTGCATCTCTCCTCCCGGCGATCAGAGATCTCCATCATCCGTTACTACGTGCCGTATCAGGTCTATCGCGCCGGTAACCGGGCATTCTGTTGACAGGGCTTGTGACCCCTGCGACTCATGAGTGACATGTCCAGCTGATCTCACCGGGGGGATTACGTATTGAGGTGATGGGATGAGCCGTGGTTTGCCAAGTCTTCGGCCAGCTGGCACAGTGGGCGAGGGCGAACTGGTTGCTTCTCATCCACGGCGCTCTGCTGGCTCCCGGGGGAGCACCGGGCCGGTTCTCCGGCTGCGGTTTTGTCCCGTGGCAGGTATTCCCGCCACTCCCCCGCATTGGAGAGCGCCGGGGAGTGCCCCCATGATGTCGTTTCCGGGCTTGAACCTTCCATATCCCTGCTTATGTACCTGTGCGGGGATGGGTGAATGGGATATCACGGTCCTGGTACAATCGTGTGCCTTGCCAGATACCCTTCGATCACTTTATATAATTGACAGGATATTTCCAAGTACCTCTGGGGGGGGTCTTTCTCATGAGTAAGAATAGAGCTGTTATCATAGTCATGCTGCTCATCTGTTTCTTCTGCATGGTGCTGGCAGTCCATGCCCAGACCCAGTGCCCGTCTTCCTGTACCTGCATGCTTCCGACTGATGCTCAGAACATGAAAGGGTACAGCCTGTGCGGTGGAAAGCAGACTGTCTGCGGGTATGACAAGGCGAATAATCCGATGTACTGCTACCAGGCGCCGGTGACGACCACGGCAACCAAAACCGCCATTCCAACCACGCCGCCACCGTCATGCCCATCGGCCTGCACCTGCATGCTCCCTGGTTCAGCAGAGAAACAGGGGTATCTGCCCTGTGGCGGGAAGCTGACACTCTGCGGATACGACCAGTACCAGAACCCGAAATACTGCTACCAGGCGCCGGCCACAACGACAGCAACGTCCCGGCCGACAACGGCTGTAACCCAGGCGCTCCAGTACATTGAACGAACACTTGCGGGAACGCTTGTCACTCCCACTGCCACGATGCCGATGGCAGTTGCTCCTGGCCGGTGTATGATATCCGGGGCTGTTTTTGGATTTTACCACGACCCTTCAACACTGAAGATCCAGGTGACGAACCTTGATACGGGATCAAGCACCCTTACCAGTGTTTCCCCCGTCTATAGCGGCGACCTGGTATCACATTATTCCTACACGGCTCTCGCGAATTGTAACGGGAACTACCAGGTCGAACCGGTGTACCAGCCTTTCACCGGGGTTTGTGCCTGGACCGGATCGTTTACAGGTTCTCCGGTGGTGCATATGACCGGGAGCAGCGAGACCGGACGGGACTTCACCTACGTTCCCGATGATCCGAATATCCCGGATGTCAACGTCATCGCGAACCCGGCAAGCCCCGGGGTCAACCAGGATGTCCGCATCACCGTCCAGGGTATCGATGATGACTCCATCGTCTTCATGGCAGCACGCTACGAGCTCGTGTATTCCGATGGGACCAGGCGGAGCGTGGACTGGAGAGAACTGACACCCATGGCGGCTCTGGCGACCCGGGCCGGGGATCGGCCGCGGTGGACCGGCCACTTCGATATCACCGATGACGGCCTTGCCCGGGCAGAGGTAACCGCCCGGGTCTGTGACGCTGGAGGAAACGAACGATGGGGATCCGGTACGGTGACCTGGGCAACGTGCAGCTGGTGCAATGAGCATGTCATTCCCATCCTGCTGAACGGGAACACCGCTGACAAGATCGATGTCATCTTCGTCCCCGACACGTCGTACGGGGGCGATATGGCAGTATTCGTCGAGGACATCACGGATGTCATTGAGAACGGGTACTACCGGAACACGCTCTTCTCGGCCAACCGGGAAAAGTTCAATTTCTACTACCTCGATGAAGAAGCGGATGTCAGCGGATACCCGACGGCAGGGTTCACCCCTCCTCTCGGGTCCTGCGAAAACTTCCAGGATGCCACGACGTTCGCCGACTCCATTGCAGTTCTCCATACCGATGACCTCCGCGACTGGGCCGGGACCCGGTGTGAGCGGCGGGTGTTCACCTCGGAGCCAACCAGTTACCGGACCTTCGTCCACGAGAGCGGGCATGCCCTCTTCGGCCTGAAGGACGAGTACTGCTGTGACAGCAGGTACAGCCAGAACGACCCGAATCCCAATATCTGGAGTTCTGAGGATGCCTGCCGGGACGATGCAACCGCGGAAGGATGGGACCCGGACGACTGCCGCGAATTCTGCACGTCAGGGAGCGGGAACTGTGGTTCGGGGTTCTGGAAGATCGATCCCAATCACTGCGTCATGCGGTGCTCCCAGGCCTGCGGGAATAACTGCTGCACTGCATGCGGCGGCGCAGATGCCATGTGCCAGTACGAACCGGCATGTGCGCGACGGGTGAACGCGGTGTTATCCGGGTTTGTCTAGGAGGTGAAAAGAATGAAATGTATCTACGGGATCATGGTCGCGATGCTGGTGATGACTGCATTCTCCTGCATGGTGACAGCTGAGCAGGACGCAACGAAGGTCGTTGTTGTCAGCTATCTCTTCAAGGATGGAACGGTTACCAGCACGGGCTCCCGCGTTGTCTACGGGTACCCGCCGAACAACGCCGGGGCCGATGACTACGTGGTGAACCTCCTCGGCGGCCAGGGCGCAACCCTCGGCAGGTACGGAATAGGCGACCCCCGCATCCTCTACTACGACGACAGTGCCGATATCGTCGATGAGGTGGCGTTCTCGGTCATCCTCCCCTTCAGCACCGATGCACGGGAGGTCCGGATCTACGAGCGGGACGGCACCACGCTGGTCTCCACTGCGGACATTTCCGGGACAATCAGATCGTTCTGCTCGCAGAACCCCAATGACCCCGATTGCGGAGGGGGTCCGGTTCCGACCGGTACTCCGCTTGGCCTTGGACCAGTTCTCGCGGGCCTGGGTATCGCGGTGTTCATGCTGCTGAAGAGATCCTGATTTTTTTTCTTCCCGGGGAGTGCCGGAACCATCTCCCGCGAACCGGCTGATATCCTCCTCCTGCAGAAGAGCCTGGCGTTGTCATCCAGGCCGTTCCCACAGCCGGGCTCCTCCTCCCCCTGGTGGGGGTAGCAGGCAGGAGAGATCCCAGTCGGGCAGACGGCGGACCGGGATATCGGCGGATTGTCCCGGAGAGAATCCACGTCAATCCTGTCGACGAAGGAGTTCTCCCGCGGATTTTTCCGGACGAGACACGGAAGTTCATCCCTTGGCGTCATCCTTTTCCCGGACAACATCCAAATTAATCACCGATGAAGACCCGGGTCTACTACTTCACCGGCACGGGAAACTCCCTTGCCGTTGCCGGGGGACTCTGCCGCCGCCTGGGGGACTGCGAGCTCGTGCCGGTCGCATCCGCGGCCTCGGCACGGGGGACGATCACCCCGGACGCAGAC
>DUGL01000053.1 GCA_013331415.1 Methanoregulaceae archaeon
GGGGGAACGCTCCGGTTGACGTTTTTCCGCAAGGTCCCCGGTCATGCAGGTCCGGTTTTGCAGGGAACGCACCCATACCCTGATGGCAGCGTCCCTGAATGTCTCTGCTCACCTCTTTTCACTCCATTGAGCAGCATTGTGGTCACCACAGGATACGATATGATACTCTTATATAGCGGTATGGAAATACTACCCAAATATGGCATACGAGAAACCGAAACTCGTTGATATAAGCAAACAGCAGGAAAGAGGGTCCGGCGGAACAACCTGCTCAGATGGCAGTGGAAACCTGACCTGTACGAACGGAGGAGGAGCCGAAGGAATATGTGAGCTGGGAAGTGCAGGACAACGCTGAAACTTCGTGCAATCCAGAACATCAAATACTCCAGAGAAAATACCCCTGCATATATGGATGGGCCTGGTCTACGAGAAACCGAAACTCGTTGATATAAGCAAACAGCAGGAAAGAGGGTCCGGCGAAGTATGCTCATATGGCAGTGGAGATGTACTCTGTTTTAACGGATCAACAGCCGGCGGCTGTGACGTCGGAAGTGGTGGACAAGGCAGAGGTACATAATTACGAAAAACCAGGTGCAGCCCGCTCCCTGTGATCAACTGCTCATTTTTTCCATGGGGTTAGATTCCCCACCCTCCCCGGCAAGCCTCTCCTCCGTGACACCCCGGTCTCTGCCGCATTCTCGTTTTATAGGTCCCTGCCCCAGGTCCTGGTATGGCAGAACAGGGGTCCGGAGGAAACTGGCCCGGATATTCGTCCTTCATGCGACATCGGGCAACTCTCTCCTCAAAGAACTCCCGGACGAATCCGTCAGGGTGAGGAGATGTAATTGTCCCGGATGAGAGCGCTAAAGAGCTGCACGGGAAGATACAGGCCGGTGAGGGATAGTACTCCAGACCAATCCCGTGAAAGAACCAGAGAACTGTCCTGTTCATCCCAAATCGATATCGTTTACATCTTACGAAAACGTTAAGCAGGGGACCGGACAGGATTGTGGGGGGATTGGTGGAGGATTGGCGTGGAGGGGAATACCGATGAAGGATATGCAATTCCTGAAGGTAGGGATCCGGTATAATTATAGGGGAGTCCTGGTCAAATGAAGGCTGACCGTGTCACCAATGGCAATACGATTTCTATCACAGTATCCACCGTTTACCTCAATGATATAGGCAGAAATTTCATGAGAAATGATGATCTCCTCGCTTTGGGGGGTGAGGTTCTTTTTAATATCGACAATCTGAAGCTCCGGTGATAGCATGATCATATCAAGGGGAATCAGCGTATCTTTCATCCAAAAAGTTTGTTTCCCTGGTTTTGAAAAAACGAAAAGCATTCCGGCATTTTCTGGAAGATCCTTTTGATGCATCAGGCCATAAGCCCTTTTCTCTGGCGTATCTGCGATTTTGAGATCAATCTTCTTGTGCTCCCCATTTAGATTGAATATGAGCGCATAGGGTCGTGCTGCATGAAATAATCTGAATACCAGGAATAGTGCGATGCTCAGTGAAAGAATGAGTACTATGACGATGCTTACGCTCATGAGGAAGTATTGAGATCTCGTGTTGGCCAACAAATAAGTATCTTATATTTTTGTACCGGTTCAGCGTACCTTGTGAACGGCCGAGGGGATGAACGGGGTCCACTCGAATACTTTCCATGAGAGAGATCAGAAAAGGGAATTCTTGCTTCTTCACAGGAGAGATGTACCCCGCCTGACCCTGCAGAAGTTGACGTAAAACCGGTGTCCTGCCAGCAGGTCGTGGTACGCAGACATCCTGATAGACGGGATTATATGATGCATCGCTGCCACAGGTGTGCCAGCCGGAAAGAAGAGCACGTTTCACCGTATAGTATAGACCAGAAGGAATAAATACACCTCAAAAAAAAAGCATATGTTATGAAAAAAGAGACGAATATGGTTTACGAGAAACCGCGGCTTATTGTTTTAAATGAGAATATGAGAAACGGACACGGCTTCACGGAATGTTTATCTGGCAGCGGGGCAGATGGGTGTGATGCCGGACTGACGGGTGCAGATCGGGGGACCTGAACAGGAATGCGAAGGTCGTAGAGATGTATCCTGACTGAGACTCACCGACGCGAGAACTGCTGATTCTCCCGCCAGTACATTCGCTTCTCTTTTTTCCCCAGGATACCCGCAATCCCCCCCTATAACGAGGAGAGCCTCGTCCCCGGAAACACCCCTGCTTCAGCCGCTTCCTCGCAGAACCGGTGTCCTGCCAGCAGGTCGTGGTACGCGTAGTAGTTGTTTGCAACACACTGGCCGAGGCAGACGTTCTTCATCAGGCACCGTGAACAGATCCCCTTCAACTCGCGGGGGAGACGGTCCCGGATCTCGGCGAGTGCTCCGGCATTCTCCCAGATATCCTGGATCCGGTCTGTTCCTGCATGGCCGAAGCAGAGCTCGGGCACGTTCTTCCCGATCCCGCAGAGGGCATACGTCCCGTCGTGGAGTACTCCGAGGATCGTGAAGATGGCGCACTTGCCGCAGTTCCCCCCGGAGCCGAACAACGAGGAGAGCGGCATGAACGCCATCGGGAGGTTGGTCATCAGCGGGATCCCGATCTCCTGCCGGAGTTCCTTCTGGATCCATGTCGCGAGCGTTATCTGATCCTGGACCGGCACCGTCGCCCCTTCCCGCTCCATCGCCTCCCCCCGTACTGTCGGCGTCACGAAGTTGTACTTCACCGATGAAGCCCCGAGATCGCGGGCGTACCGGGCGAGATCCGCTATCTCGTCCCTGTTCCGCCCGGCGACGGCCATGATCACCTGGGGGCGGATCCCGGTCTCGACGAGTGTCCGGACCCCCTGGGATGCCCGCTCAAACGATCCGGGAACCCCCCGCATCCACTCGTGATTCTGCTTCAGGCCGTCGATGCTGATCGAGATGAAATGGCTCTTGCAGGACTTGATGAGGTCGGCAATGTGCGGGGTCATGGCAACCCCGTTCGATTCCATGGAGAGGCCGAGCCCCTCGTCCCGGATAAACCGGAGGATGGGAATGATGTCCGGGTGGATAGTGGGCTCTCCCCCGGTCAGCTTGACGGATGTGAGCCCGATCTCCNNGTATCGGCGTTCAGGAAATCGGGGGCTATCCAGCAGTGGCGACAGGCCATGTTGCAGTCCCCGGTCAGGTAGAAGTACAGCATCCGGAGCGGGGGCACGGCAGGTTGTCCTTCGGGATTCGGGAGAGCTTCTGTTGCGTCCATGTGCATCAGGGGTTTGTATCAGGGCAGGGTGACCCCTGCCTGTTTAGAGTACCAGGTCCTCTTTCAGCTATCCGGTTGGGAGGCGAGAGATCACCCGTCCCTCCCACGGAATCACGGAAGATTCACGATCCGTCCCCCGTTTTTGAGGAACAGCTTCAGGCACCCGTCAGGGCTCGGGGCGAACACCTCACCGGTGCGGGTATAACTGCTTGCCGGGCAGTTGCCGGTGCAGGTCATCTGCCAGGGGCAGTCGGCACACTCCGGGAATGTCGAGAGCGGGATGGTGTACCGGTTCCGGAGGCGGTTCAGGTCGGGGTGGCCCTGCCAGACCTCGAGCAACCGGTCCCGGTTGATGCGGCCGAGCTCGATATGGGCGAGCATGTTGCAGGGTACGATCATCCCGTCCGGGCGGACAGCGAGCTTGCTCCACATGCACCCGCACCCGGTCAGGTACCCCCTGCCCGGGATAGTCCGCCCCTCGCGGCGAGCCTTCTCCATCTCCGGGAAAGCCCTGCCCAGGGAGAGGGGGCCGGCGGCAGCACTGATCCGCCCGGGGTATTTCTCTGCGAGGAGGAGCGAACGCTCCATCGCATCGGAGAACTCGGATGTCGTCAGCTCGACTTCAT
>DUGL01000170.1 GCA_013331415.1 Methanoregulaceae archaeon
GGGGGAACGCTCCGGTTGACGTTTTCCCGCAAGGTCCCCGGTCATGCAGGTCCGGTTTTACAGGGAACGCACCCATACCCTGATGGCAGCGTCCCTGAATGTCTCTGCTCACCTCTTTTCACTCCATTGAGCAGCATTGTGGTCACCACAGGATACGATATGATACTCTTATATAGCGGTATGGAAATACTACCCAAATATGGCATACGAGAAACCGAAACTCGTTGATATAAGCAAACAGCAGGAAAGAGGGTCCGGCGGAACAACCTGCTCAGATGGCAGTGGAAACCTAACCTGTACGAACGGAGGAGGAGCCGAAGGAATATGTGAGCTGGGAAGTGCAGGACAACGCTGAAACTTCGTGCAATCCAGAACATCAAATACTCCAGAGAAAATACCCCTGCATATATGGATGGGCCTGGTCTACGAGAAACCGAAACTCGTTGATATAAGCAAACAGCAGGAAAGAGGGTCCGGCGAAGTATGCTCATATGGCAGTGGAGATGCACTCTGTTTTAACGGATCAACAGCCGGCGGCTGTGATGTCGGAAGTGGTGGATAGGGCAGAGGTACATAATTACGAAAAACCAGGTGCAGCCCTCTCCCTGTGATCAACCGCTCATTTTTTCCATGGGGTTAGATTCCCCACCCTCCCCGGGCGAGCCTCTTCTCCGTGACACCCCGGCCTCTGCCGCATTCTCGTTTTATAGGTTTCTGCCCCCAGGTCCTGGTATGGCAGAGTAGTGGTCCGCACCACACTGGCCCGGATATTCATCCTTCATGCGACATCGGGCAACTCTCTCCTCAAAGAACTCCCGGACGAATCCGTCAGGGTGAGGAGATGTAATTGCTCCGGATGAGAGCGCTAAAGAGCTGCACGGGAAGATACAGGCCGGTGAGGGATATTACTCCAAACCAATCCCGTGAAAGAACCAGAGAACGGTCCGGTTCATCCCAAATCGATATCGTTTACATCTTACGAAATCGTGGAGCAGGGGATCGGACAGGATGTGGGGGATTGGTGGAGGATTGACGTGGAGGGGAATACAGATGAAGGATATGCAATTCCTGAAGGTAGGGATCCGGTATAATTATTGGAGAGTCCTGGTCAAATGAAGGCTGACCGGGTCACCAATGGCAATACGATTTCTATCACAGTATCCACCATTTACCTCAATGACATAGGCAGAAATTTCATGAGAAATGATAATTTCCTTGCTTTGGGGGGTGAGGTTCGTTTTAATATCGACAATCTGAAGCTCCGGTGATAGTATGATCATATCAAGGGGAATCAGCGTATCTTTCATCCAAAAAGTATGTTTCCCTGGTTTTGAAAAAACGAAGAGCATTCCGGCATTTTCTGAAAGATCCTTTTGATGCATCAGGCCATAAGCCCTTTTCTTTGGCGTATCTGCGATTTTGAGATCAATCTTCCTGTACTCTCCATTTTGATTGAATATGAGCGCATAGGGTTGTGCTGCATGAAATAATCTGAATGCCAGGAATAGTGCGATGCTCAGGGAAAGAATGAGTACTATGACGATGCTTACGCTCATGAGGAAGTATTGAGATCTCGTGTTGGCCAACAAATAAGTATCTATATTTTTGTACCTGTTCAGCGTACCTTGTGAGCGGCCGAGGGGATGAACGGGGTCCACTCGAATACTTTCCATGAGAGAGATCAGAAAAGGGAATTCTTGCTTCTTCACAGGAGAGATGTACCCCGCCTGACCCTGCAGAAGGTGACGTAAAACCGGTGTCCTGCCAGCAGGTCGTGGTACGCAGACATCCTGATAGACGGGATTATATGATGCATCGCTGCCACAGGTGTGCCAGCCGGAAAGAAGAGCACGTTTCACCGTATAGTATAGACCAGAAGGAATAAATACAGCTCAAAAAAAAGCATATGCTATGAAAAAAGAGACGAATATGACTTACGAGAAACCGCTGCTTATCGTTTTAAATGAGAAAATAAGAAACGGCCAGGGCTTCACGCTATGTGAATCTGGCAGCGGGGCAGATGGGTGTGGCGCCGGACTGACGGGTGGATCTGCTCCTCGCTAGTGATCTCCACCGGAAGGACATCTATCCCCCTATCAACGTGCTTCCCTGCCTCTCCCGCCAGTTGAATCTCCTCTCTTTTTTCCCCAGGATACCCGTAATCCCAACCTATAACGAGGAGAGCCGCGTCCCCGGAAATACCCCTGCTTCAGCGGCTTCCTCGCAGAACCGGTGTCCTGCCAGCAGGTCGTGGTACGCGTAGTAGTTGTTTGCAACACACTGGCCGAGGCACACGTTCTTCATCAGGCACCGTGAACAGATCCCCTTCAACTCGCGGGGGAGACGGTCCCGGATCTCAGCGAGTGCTCCGGCATTCTCCCAGATATCCTGAATCCGGTCTGTTCCTGCATGGCCGAAGCAGAGCTCGGGCACGTTCTTCCCGATCCCGCAGAGGGCATACGTCCCGTCGTGGAGTACCCCGAGGATCGTGAAGATGGCGCACTTGCCACAGTTCCCCCCGGAGCCGAACAACGAGGAGAGCGGCATGAACGCCATCGGGAGGTTGGTCATCAGCGGGATCCCGATCTCCTGCCGGAGTTCCTTCTGGATCCATGTCGCGAGCGTTATCTGCTCCTGGACCGGCACCGTCGCCCCTTCCCGCTCCATCGCCTCCCCCCGGACTGTCGGCGTCACGAAGTTGTACTTCACCGATGAAGCCCCGAGATCGCGGGCGTACCGGGCGAGATCCGCTATCTCGTCCCTGTTCCGCCCGGCGACGGCCATGATCACCTGGGGGCGGATCCCGGTCTCGACGAGCGTCCGGACCCCCTGGGATGCCCGCT
>DUGL01000111.1 GCA_013331415.1 Methanoregulaceae archaeon
CAGTTCATTCCCGACCTCTCCGCTATCCC
The DNA here is from genome assembly GCA_013331415.1 of Methanoregulaceae archaeon. Classification (GTDB taxonomy): domain Archaea; phylum Halobacteriota; class Methanomicrobia; order Methanomicrobiales; family Methanospirillaceae; genus UBA9949; species UBA9949 sp10516u. Next base: position 30 of record DUGL01000111.1, read on the forward strand.
GGATCGCGTGGTGAAGGCTGCGCGACTGATGTTCCTGAACTACCCGAATAATCCCACTTCTGCGGTGACGCTCCCCGGATTTTTTGAGGAAGCGGTTGATTTCGCCCGGGACCATGACCTCATCATCGTCCATGACAACGCATATTCCGAGATTGCATTCGACGGGTACAAGGCACCATCATTCCTTGAATGCGATGGTGCGATGGAGGTCGCCATCGAGATGCACTCGCTCTCGAAGACCTATAACATGACCGGCTGGCGTATCGGGATGGCCTGCGGGAACCGGGACATCATCGCCGGGCTCTCGCGGGTGAAGACCAACGTGGATTCCGGTGTCTTTGATGCGGTGCAGAAGGCAGCGGTCACTGCACTCTCCGGGCCGCAGGACGCTGTCCATGCTGCGTGCCGGATCTACCAGGAACGGCGTGATGTACTGGTGAGGGGACTCTGTGATCTCGGCTTTGCAGTTGATGCGCCGAAAGCCACGTTCTACGTCTGGATGGCGGTTGATGACTGCATGGCCTTTGCAACCCGGCTCCTTGACGAGGCGGGGATTGTGGTCACCCCGGGCATAGGGTTTGGCTCCGGTGGCGACGGATATGTCCGGTTTGCCCTGACGCGCTCAGCCGGCCGGATACGCGAAGCAGTCGAACGGATAGGGGGCCTTGACCTGTGATCCTCCCCGCACACCTGCTCATCCGGAACGGACATCTCTGTATACGGGATCACGATACCGTCCTGCTGGCAGAAGAGTACGGGACACCGCTCTTTGTGACCGATGAGGACCGGATTGCCGCGAACTACCGGGACTACCACGAGGCGCTCACCTCCCGCTACCCGGATGTGCAGATCCTGTACGCTGCCAAGGCAAACGGGAACCTTGCCGTCCTGCGGGCACTCGCGTCGCTGGGGGCAGGTGCAGATGTCTTTTCTGCCGGTGAACTCCACCTCGCCCTGGCCGCCGGCATGCAGCCCGGCTGCCTGCTGTTCAACGGGAGCTCCAAGAGCAGGGCCGACCTCGCCCTGGCCGTGGAGAAGGGCGTCGTGGTATCGGTCGATTCCTTCGATGAACTCCACCAGCTCAATGAGATAGCGGGGATGGCAGGAGCGCAGGCAGCGATCGCGTTTCGCGTCAACCCTGCTCTCCAGGTACCGACCCATCCGAAGATCGCTACCGGCCTTGAGACGACAAAGTTCGGGATTGCACATGCCCTGATCCCGGCAGCATACCGCGAGGCACTCGCGTGTGACAATATCGAGCCGGTCGGCATCCACTGCCATATCGGCTCCCAGATCCTCGCAGTCGAGCCGTTTGTACAGGCCTGCGGGGTGATGATGCGGATCGCAGCAGAGATCACCGATATGGGGGTGCAGCTCCGGTTCATCGACCTCGGTGGCGGGCTCGGTATACCGTACCGCATGTCGGAGGAGCGGGCTCCCACTCCGGAAGAGTACGCCGCTGCAGTGATGCCGGTCTTCCTGGAGGGGATCGCTGCTGCCGGAATACGACCATCGCTCTGGATCGAGCCGGGCCGGTCGCTTGTTGCCGACTCCACCGTCCTGCTCACGCGGGTCAACTCGGTGAAGGAAGCATACCGGACGTTCATCAATGTCGATGCCGGGTTCAACCTGCTCATACGCCCGGCCATGTATGACGCATACCACGAGGTGGTGGCAGCAGACCGGGCAGACCAGGATCACACGGTCCGTTCTACCATCGCCGGACCGATCTGCGAGACGGGTGATATCCTCGCCACCGACCGTCTCCTGCCCGCACTTCGTGCCGGCAACCTTCTCGCCCTCCTGGATTGCGGCGCTTACGGGTTTGCTATGTCCTCCCAGTACAACAGCCGTCCACGGTGTCCCGAGGTGATGCTGAAGGGGAGCTCCGCGGCACTGATGCGACGGGGAGAGACCATCGATGACCTGACGTCTGCCATGCAGCCGCTCCCCTGGCAGGAGCAGGATACACCACCGGGGTGACGTGCCGCTGTGCAGTTCCACTACGCCCTGGTCGATGACCTGATCAGCAGGGAGGAGTTTGAACGCCGCGTTGAGGCTAAAATGGAGGAGTGCGGCGACCTCATTGACGATGTCACCGCAGCGATGCTCATCGTTGGTGAACTCGGGCGGCAGCATGTGAAGATAAGCGGGCTTTCGGGTCCTTCCACGCTCTTCTCCTTTTTTGGGAAGGTCATATCGATAGCACCACCCCGGGAGTTTACCCGGAAAGACGGTGAGAAGGGCTGGGTAGCCCACCTCATCCTGGGTGACGAGACCGGGCAGGTCAGGGCGGTACTCTGGGACGAGAAGGCAGCAGCAGCGGCAGAGATCGAGACGGGCGATGTGCTCGAGGTGATTGGGAAGCATGCCGGAAAACAGGTGCCCGATATCGTGGTCCTCGCCCTGCGAAAGGCTCCCTGTGAGATAGATTGCGGGGCATCAGTCCACCCCCGGTTCACTCCTCCTGAACGAAAGGATCTTTCCCTGCGGGTCCTGTACCTCGCGGAGCCCCGGACAATTACGCGCCGGGACGGCTCCCCTGCCGAACTGGTAGAAGGAGGGGTAACCGATGGCGCCCGGGTGACCCGGATGGTGTCCTGGCAGCCTGCCCTCTTTGATGCGATCCTGCCGGGGATGACCATCCGTGCCAGGGGTGCTCTCGTCAAAGCGCGGAATACAGGCGTTGAATACGTTATCGATGAAAAAAGCGAGGTGCTCGCAGAGGACCATGAGATCCCGTTCCGGTTCAGCGGGCTCGATGAGGTATGCGCTGACGGCAGCTGGTCGGTCGAGGGTGAAATCACCCAGATCCAGCCGGTCAGGGCATTCACTTCGCGGGACGGCAGGGAGGGCCATGTACGGAATCTCGTCATCTCGGATGACACTGCCCGGGCCCGGGTCGTTCTCTGGGGTGACCGGGCGCTCCTCCCCCTGGTCCGGGGTGACCGGGTCTCCCTGTACAATGCGCAGCTGAAGACAGGGAGGACCGGAGATCCCGAGCTGCATATCGGGGCCGGGGGGTTCATCGCTGCACACCCTGCGGGGAGACCTGAAGCGATCGTGATGGAGGGGACCGTGATCGTGACACGGGAGGGGACATTCCTTGATAACGGGGCTGATCGGTTCCTTATCAGCGGTGATCTCCCGCACGGGCAGGAGATCAGGGTAGAGGGGATGCGGTCCGGAGAACGCATCACTCCTGCATCGGTCGAGATACTACGGAAAGACACGGGAAAGCTCTGTTCCCTGCTCGCGGAGCTTGCCGGCACCCGGTGATACACCAATACTTTCACGCTGCATGGCCGCGTAGATATATGCAGGAGGATCGCATGCTCTCCCTGACAGAGGTGAACTCAACGTTATGACACATGGACCCCTGGAACTCGAAGATCTCCCCGGCGTCGGCCCCACCACGGCAGAAAAGCTCCGTGAGGCCGGGTTTATCACCGTGGAGAGTATCGCGACAGCATCCCCGACAGACCTTGCAGAGACTGCCGAGATTGGCGAATCCACGGCCAAGAAAATGATAAAAGCCGCACGGGAGATGGCTGACATCGGCGGCTTCCGGACGGGGAAGGATGTCTTTGAGCAGCGCAAAGAGGTGCGGAAATTGAAGACCCGCGTGCCGGAACTCGATGACCTCCTCGGCGGCGGTTTTGAGAGCCAGGCCATCACGGAGATGTATGGAGAGTTCGGATCAGGCAAAAGCCAGATCGTCCACCAGATGGCAGTCAACGTCCAGCTCCCTGAGGAGGAGGGAGGGCTTTCCGGGAGTGCCATCTACATCGATACCGAGAACACATTCAGGCCGGAACGTATCGAGCAGATGGTCATCGGGCTCGGCATCGATGCTGACCCGGCCCAGTTCCTGGAAAACATCCACGTGGCCCGGGCTCATACCTCTGACCACCAGGTACTGATGCTGGATACAGCACGGGAGCGGGCCGCCGAGCTCCGCGATACCGACAAGCCGGCCAAGCTCTTCATCATCGACTCCCTCACCTCCCACTTCCGGGCCGAGTACGCCGGCCGCGGTACGCTCGCCACACGACAGCAGAAACTGAACCGCCACCTCCACGACCTCTTCAAGCTGGTTGACGATAACAATGCAGTCGGGCTCGTCACCAACCAGGTGCTCTCGAACCCTGCCGTCTTCTTCGGCGACCCGACCAAGCCGATTGGAGGAAACATCGTCGGGCATACCGCAACGTTCCGTATCTATCTCCGGAAGAGCAAGGGCGGAAAGCGTATCGCACGGCTGGTAGACAGCCCGAACCTGCCGGAAGGGGAAGCCCCCTTCATGGTGGAGGAGGCCGGACTGAAGCAGTGTTGAAAGGGCTTGTTACTGATATCGATGGCACCCTCACCGACCAGCACCGGAGGATCCATACGGGTGCGGTCGAATCCATCCGCGAGCTCGCTGACCATGGGGTGATCGTGGTGCTGGCGAGCGGCAACACCTCCTGCTTCATGGATGCTATCGGCAAGATGATAGGTACCCAGGGGGCGTTCATCGCTGAGAACGGGGGGGTATACCGGGCAGGGTATACCGAGCCCCTCCGCATCATCGGCAACCAGACGGTCGTCAGGAACGCCCTTGATGCCGTGACGGAATACTACCGGGAACGGGGGATCTCACTCGATCTCTACAGCCCGGCATACCGGTTCGCTGACCTGGCATTTGCACGGACGGTACCGCCCGAAGAAGTGCGGGAAATTGTGCAGGGGTTCGGGGTTGACGTGATTGACACCGGTTTTGCCATCCATATCCAGGAGAAGGGTGTGAGCAAAGGACTGGCCTTTTTAAGCCTCGTATCCGAACTCGGCTGTGATCCTGCTGATTTCCTGGCTGCCGGGGACGCAGAGAACGATATTGAACTCCTGAAATATGCCGGGATTGGGGTTGCCGTCCGGAATGCCCACCCCGCTGCAGCTGCCGCAGCGACTTTTGTATCAGAAAAAAAGTATGGTGATGGCTTTGTCGAAGCCCTTCAGCGGTATATGCCCTATTTTCGTGACAGGTAACGATCAACGATAATGTAGTCCTTGATATCCTTGACCGCCTCAAAGGGGACGAACAGGTGGTCCCCTTCCACCCGGTATCCCGAGGAATCGAAGGATGGATCAGGGTAGACGATCATATCGATGATCTGACCGGTTTCAAAGTCCACCACGAGGTTTTTGAGGGTGCCAATCACCTTTCCCTCATTGGTCACGATCTTCTTTTTGGACAGTCGCCGGGCTAATATTCTGGCCATAAGAGAACTGTTGAGCTTTAAATATTTAAATATGCTTAAAAACGTTCAGCGGGATTCTGGTTTTTGAAAAGAGG
>DUGL01000063.1:0-5061 GCA_013331415.1 Methanoregulaceae archaeon
GGTGGATTATCCTGCTACAGTTCGGTCTGCCGGATGATATGCGTACGGTAAACGGGGAACGTCCGATGCGCCCAGCCTCACACGCGAGGAATACGAAAAGAGGATCCTTCCCTTGCGAGAGAGTTCGGGAGCCGGAATGTGCCGCGTCCGGGATGTTGCTCGAGCCCGTGTTCACCTGTCTGTCCATCATGTTCGACTCCCGATACCAGAAGGGGAAAGAATTCCGGTCTTCCGGAAATAACCCTTCACACAGCAGACTGTTCCGTGAGGGATAATCCTTCAGGATTTCACTATTATACACGTCATGCTCGGATTTAATAATTTCCCAACGACGAAGAAAGAAGAAACGGGTATGGGAACCTGATTCCGGTGGTGATGATGATATTCCGGTACTGGTGGCAGGTGTACCGGATCTGTGTAAACCAACGTGAGATACGTTCCCTGTCATCCGGTAAAAAATTCAACCGGGCCAGAGAGACCCGGTTCCGGTGGTGATGATGATATTCCGGTACTGGTGGCAGATGTACCGGGGCAGTTATGAATCAAGGTGGCTGTGTGCTCGTTTTTTTATCCGACCCATTCCAGTAAATTACCTCCGCTGGTGAAGTCACGTGCCTTGCGGTTCTTGGGCAGTTGGGGAATCTTCGGGTGCTCGGTCTTCCTGACCTGCTCTTCAAGAACTGACTTGTAGGAGACACGGTTTCCTAAAATCTTATCACTCTGCACCCCTGTCATGATGGCCATGACGCGGACCTTGCCCTCCATATCGTTCCTGACACGGGCACCCCAGATGACATCTGCGTGCGGGTCAAGTTCGTAGGTGAGCGAGGTTGCGATCTCTTCGGCATCCTGCAGGGTGAGGTCGCTTCCACCGGTAATGTGGATGAGACCCCCGGTTGCTCCGCGATAGTCGACATCGAGCATCGGGTTGCTCAGGCATTCCCGAACAACGCTCTCAGATTTGTTCTGCTGTTTGCTCTCGCCGACCAGCATCACCGCAACCCCTCCCTTGCTCATGATTGCCCGGACATCGGCATAGTCGATGTTGATGAGGGATGGCTCGGTGATGGTCTCGGAGATGCCCTTGACCGTCTCACCGATCAGCTGGTCCATGACCGAGAATGCCTGCCCGAGCGGGAGGTTTGGCACAAAGTTCTTCAGCCTGTTGTTGTCGAGGACAATGACCGAGTCGGCATTGGCTGAGAGCGTCTCGAGACCCTCCTCGGCACGGATGAGCCTGGCTTTCTCTACCTGGAACGGGTAGCTGACCATGCCAACGACAATGGCGCCCTGCTCTTTTGCTATCTGGGCAACCACGGGCGCCGAACCGGTTCCTGTCCCGCCACCCATTCCGGCTGTGATGAAGACAAGGTCGGTAGATTCCAGGAGCGCTTCGAGCGTAGGCCGTGCCATCTCTGCCGCACGTTTCCCGATATCGGGGTACCCTCCCGCACCGAGACCCCTGGTGAGCGACTTTCCAATCAGGACTCTCTTGTCTGCCTGGATCATGTCCAGGTGTTGTTTGTCGGTGTTGATGGCCAGGGTCTCTGCACCGGACACACCCATGTGGTGAAGCCGGTTCACCGTGTTGTTCCCTGCACCACCGCAGCCGATGATCATGATCCGCGGTTGTCCAATGAAATCATCATCCACACAACTCTGTGGATTTTTCATCTCTTTCTCGATCTCTGCGTTTTTAAGCGCTTCATTAATTATACTCTGCATTTCTGACCCTCCTAAACCTTGAATGAAACCTGGTCACTCTCCCTGAGAACACGGGCCGCTCGTTTCTCGATAAGTTGTCGGACAGCATCCCGCACGGCTTCAGAGACGGTTGGAAACTCCCCCGCTTCCACCATCTGCTGAAGCATCTCGATCTGCTGGTCGGGAAGCCTGAGCGTGATTCTCTGCATGTTTGTGTCCCCTTATATGACAATTGTCAGACATTTGTCTGCCATTTGTCAGTCATTGAGCTACCATTTGTCTGACTTAAGCAGATGAATCCTACTTCAACACAATAGTATATATACTTTTGCCTTTCTCTGCTAAAACCTATCTGCATACCTTAATGGTCCCCTGCTCCCATTTTTCTGAAGATACTGTGCTGATGCAGGATAACCCGGAAAAAGTGGTACATGGCGGCGTGATCAAGCAGCTCCGCGAATCGACCGGTCTTCAGGTCATCGACTTCAGTGCAAACCTGAATCCCTGGCCTCCTGCAGTACCCATCGAGTTCTCCCTCAAGGAGGCATCGTACTATCCCGATGACCAGTACTTCCTGCTCAAAGAGTCGATAGCACAGGTTTGCAACCGTCCGGTCGATGAGATCGCGGTAGGGAATGGATCGATCGAGCTCATCAGGGTCTTCTGCCTGGCAACGCTCGCTCCCGGACAGGGTATCAGGATCGATACACCGACATTCGGGGAATACGCATTCTCGGCCCGTCTTGCCGGTGCGGTGGAGGCCCGGGCAGGGGAGCGGGCGCGGGTTGCTTTTGTCTGCAATCCCAATAACCCGACCGGGGAGATCCAGTCCCGTGGCAGGATCCTTTCCCGTCTCTGTGGGAGTGACCTGCTCTTTGTGGACGAGGCGTTCATCGAGCTCTCTGACCCACGCCAGAGTGTTGCAGATGTCAGGGATCCTGCGCTCTTTGTCTGCAGATCGCTCACCAAGAGCTTTGCGATTCCCGGTCTCCGGTTCGGGTATGCGTTTGGAGATCCCGATCTCATAGCACGAATTGAGACTATCCGCCCGCCATGGAGTGTGAACACCTTTGCCGAGCAGTATGCGATCAAGGCATTCCGGTCCTATGACCTCCTCCGGGAATCCCGGGTCCGGATCGCCGCCGAACGGGAATGGCTCACGGCTGCGCTGCGGGATTTTCCCGTGACAATACATCCATCATCGGTCAATTTCCTCCTCCTGACCTTCCCCGGAGACGTGACCAGGCTCTGCAATGACCTGCTTGCCGAGGGTGTCCTGGTCCGCGACTGCCATTCGTTCGGACTCCCGGACAGCATCAGGATAGCAGTCCGTACACGGGATGAGAACCGGCAGCTCCTGGAGGCGATGCGCCGGTGCGTGCACTGATCCTTGCAGGTGGGTCCGGGACCAGGCTCGAGCTCGGGGAGAAACCCCTTGTCCTTGTCAGGGACCGGCCTATGATCGAGTATGTCATCGATGCGTTCTCGGCTTCCGGTCACGATGTCATCGTGGTACTATCAGGAAAAACCCCGTACACGCATAACTGGTGTCGTGCCAGGGGTATCACGCACCTGACGGCTTCCGGGACAGGGTACATCGAGGATATAGCCGAGGCAGCTGGCATCCTTGAAGAAGAAGGGCCATTCTTCACCTGTGTTGCCGATCTCCCCTGCTTACATCCTCAGATCATCAGGGAGATAGAACTTCGGTACCGGGCGTCAGGCAAAGAAGCCTGTTCAGTCTGGTTTCCCCGGGACCTGGCCAGCGCGACAGGTTGCCGCACCCCGTATACCGGGGATGTCTGCGGGATCCCGGCCTGCCCCGCAGGGATCAACATCCTGCGGGGTGACCTGATCGCGAGGTCTCAGGATGAACTCCGGATCCTCCTGCATGAGAAAAGCCTCGTCTTCAATATCAACACCCGGGAGGAACTGGCGCTCCTTCGTTCAATCACGAACGGGGATCCTCAAAAATGACCCTGCATACCCCCGTCCAGACCTGTTTTTCCTGAAAACGCAGAAATTATTTACCCTATCATCACCGAACGTACGATATATGCAGGTCTTCCGTGAAGTCGATCTCAAGGGGCACATCATCGACTCGGGTATCATGACAAAAGTCTTTGATCGTATCATGGACAAGGGGGGCAACTTCGAGATTATCGTCTTTGAAGTCGGGAAGCGGAAGACAGACCCCAGCTATGCACGCCTGAAAGTCAATGCAGATGACGAGGAACAGCTTGCCGCCATCCTCTCGGAGATTCACCGGTTCGGGGCACACCTGCTCGAGGAGAAAGAGATCACCATAAAACCAGCTGAAGGGGACCGGATCGTGCCCAAAGGGTTCTACTCTACCACCCATCACAAGACCTCGGTCAAGTACCGGGGCCGCTGGATCCTGGTGGATCGTATCGAGATGGACTGCTCAATCGTCGTCTATCCCGATGGAGGATCTGCGCTCTGCACGCCGCTTTCCAAGCTGAAGAAAGGCGATCTGGTGGTGGTTGGTGAAGAGGGCGTCCGTGTTGAGCCCCCTGAACGCCCCCGCCAGGTCTCGCACTTCGAGTTCATGCACGGGACCGTCTCACCCGAGCGTCCGAGCGAGACGATCATTGCCAGGGTTGCTGCCGAGATGATCGCCCTCAAGCGGAGCGGGGGGAAAATCGGCCTTGTTGGAGGCCCGGCCATCATCCATACCGGGGCCGCCCGTGCCCTTGCTGCAATAATCAGGCGGGGTTACATCGATGTGCTCTTTGCCGGCAACGCACTCGCTACCCACGATATCGAGTATAACCTGTACGGGACCTCGCTTGGTATGGACCTCTGCACGGGAAAACCAGTCACCGGCGGACATAAAAACCATCTCTATGCAATCTCTGAGGTGATGCGATCCGGCTCGATCAGGAAGGCAGTGGAGGATGGCGTGATTACGGGGGGAATCATGTACGAATGCGTCAGGGGCAACATCCCCTTCCTCCTCGCCGGATCTATTCGTGACGATGGACCGCTCCCTGATGTTATGACCGATGCCGTGGTTGCGCAGGACCAGATTCGGGAGCATGTCCAGGACTGTGGGATGGTCCTGATGATCGCAACCCTCCTCCATTCCGTCGCGGTCGGCAACTGCCTTCCGTCCTCGGTCAAGACCATCTGCGTGGATATCAACCCCTCATCCCTGACCAAGCTGATGGACCGGGGAACAATGCAGGCAATCGGCGTTGTCAGCGATGCTGGCACGTTCCTCCCGCTCCTTGAAAAACAGCTCGACCTCCAGAGCGGGGCCGATCTCATCTGTGATATACCCGGAGAACCGCTTCCGGGAAGCGAGCGCCGCACTTCCGCTCCCTGAAAAACAGC
>DUGL01000063.1:5085-5365 GCA_013331415.1 Methanoregulaceae archaeon
GAATCCTGGATGCGCTGTCCCGTTACCGGGTAAGCGGCATGCAGTAGGGTCTCTCCCGGGCGACCACGTACTCCCACTCTTCTCTGCAGCGGCATCCTTTCCCGACCACATCCCAGAGGTCTTTACGGTCTTCTGTCAGGTTATACGCACGGATGGCTTTCACGATCTCGTAGTCACAGGTCCCACAGTTGTGTGGACCACGCGCCCGCCCGCCTCCGACAGGATCACAGCTGACCATAACCGGTGCAGAGAGCAGAATTTCAAGCACGCTCCAGAGATA
>DUGL01000006.1 GCA_013331415.1 Methanoregulaceae archaeon
CCGTAAGGTCTTCCGGAGATGAGGGTGGCTTCGCTGACACCTCGGGAAGGACTCCCCTGAAACGCAGAGGATACCAAGGTGATCACAACCCTCATGGAAGGGAATACGCGGAGCGGTTTCCTATGAAACGCAGATGAGACTGTTTGGTCTCAGGTACCCCTGGTGAAAACCACGAACATGGTTTTTATGCCAACCACCTATGAACTCCGTTCAGGATTTCGGGCATAAATTATGAAAATCACGAAGTGATTTTCAATGGAAAATGCCTCCGGCATTTTCATGCGTCGGGCCTGTTGCGAAATGCATCATTATTGTTTTCATGCCGGAATCCTGGCATGGGGCGGCCCCGGCCTGCCCGGCCAGGATACACCCCTGCCATCCTGCAGGGGTATGCGGAACGTTTCCGGAACGTGCCGGTGCCGGGCGTATCCCCGAGCCCCCCTGTGATAACCGCTGCCAACCCCGACAACCTTCTTTCAGGCGAGGAGCTCGTCAAGCGTCTCTTCCCTCCCGGTACGTGATAACCGCTGCCAACCCTGACAACCTTCTTTCAGGGCTCCCTGCGGCACCGGGCCCTCTTGAGGGGGCTGCAATCATTCTTCCAGCCTGAAGCAGGGATACTGTTTCAGGAGAGCCGCCGGTAGAGGTAGATGATCCGCTGGAGTGCCGAGAGGTTGGTGCAGAGCGCGATCAGGATGACCGAGATCCAGATGAACCCGGTCATACCCCCGATGAAGAGGACGAGTATCGTCTCCGGCCTGCCAAAGAACCCCACCCCTTCCAGCGGATCCTCGATCTTCCCGTCCACCCGGTCCTGGTACCCGGTCTCTGCATAGACCACCGGTTTGATGAAGGTGTTCATGAGCGAGCCGATGATCGCGAAGGCCACGACGGCGGCATCGGCATACGGGGGAAACCCCGAGAACCGGGAGAGGATCGGAATCCCGGAGAGACCGACCCCGAGGATGACCAGCGCATCCACGTACTTGTCCACGATCCAGTCAAAGACCGCCCCGAACCGGGTCTCTTTCTCGGTCTGCCGGGCTACACTCCCGTCAACGAGGTCAAGGATGGCCGAGATGAAGAGGAGGAGACTGCCCGCAATAAACAGCTGGTACACGTAGCATACCGCACAGAGGACCCCGGCCAGGAGCGAGAGGAGGGAGACCTGGTTGGGGGTGATCCCGGCCCGGCAGAAGAGCGTTGCAAGCGGCTCAAGGTGGCGGACGAGCCGCGGCCGGAGTGCGGTTATGTTCATGGATCATCTAAGCAGCACCCACCCGGATAATACTTGCTGCCTGCCGGAGCCGTTCACACCACCTGATCCCCCCCGGACACCTGCCCGTGTACCCGGTTTTCCGGATGAGGGAACCTCTATTACCGATAAGGGCATAGCTTCCCTGAAGAGGGGAGAACCGTGCCTGAATCACCCGATCGCCCGCATGTCCTGATGATGTCAGAGATCACTGCAGATGGCAAGCTGACGCTCAAGAAGGGGAGCTCCAGCAAGATCCTGATGAAGTACATGGACCCGGCGACCGAGGTCCTCCTCCACCAGACCCGGGCAGCCTGCGATGCCATCATGGTCGGGGCAAACACCATCCGGATCGACAACTCGTACCTCACGGTCCGGCACGTCCCGGGCAGGAGCCCGATCCGGGTGATACCTGCAAGCATGGCTGATATCCCCCTCGATTCCCATGTACTCTCTCCCGATGCACCTACCATTATCGCAGTAACGGACCGTGCTCCGGCAGAGCGGGTCGCTGCCATACGGGCAATGAACGTGCAGGTCGTCCAGGCAGGGACCGATCACGTCCACCTCCCCACCCTGATGCGGATCCTCCGCCAGGAGCACGGGGTGAAGCGGCTGATGATCGAGGGCGGGCCAACCCTGAACTGGCACATGCTCCACCACCGGCTGGTCGATGAGATCCGCCTCATCCACCTCCCGTTCATCGTCGGCGGTGCTGATACCCCGTCGCTCGTCGGAGGAATGCACATCGAGTCCGAGGACGAGATGATCCGGCTCGTCCTGAAGAACCATTACCTGTGCGGGACCAACCTTGTGACCGAGTACGATGTCATATACCCGGCCGGGAGCGGAAAGGATGGACCACGATCCAATCCGTGACGATCACCGGGGAAAACGCGATCTTCTCATCATCACCGGGATCATCGTCGCGGTAGCTGCCGTTGCCCTGGCCGTGTACGTGTTCCAGGAGTACTACCCGCAGATGGGGGTCCGGGTCATCAGGATCGACGGGGTCATCGTGACCGGTGACTATTACGGGGGTGGCTACACCGGGAGCGAATATGCCGGGAGGCGGATCCGGGATGCTGCCGATGATCCCATGGTCGACGCCATCGTGCTGCGCATCAACAGCCCGGGCGGGACCCCGTCTGCTGCCCAGGAGATCATCGCCGATATGAAGTATGCCCGGATAAAGAAGCCCGTGGTGGTCTCTATGGGGGACATCGCCGCGTCATCGGCATACTACATCAGTGCGTATGCGGACCGGATCTATGCCAGTCCCGACACCCTGACCGGGGGCATCGGGACATCCTGGACCTTCGTCGATATCTCCCGGTGGATGGAGCAGGAGAACCTGACGGTCGAGGTGGTCAAGTCCGGGGCCATGAAGGACATGGGTGCCGAGTACCGGCCGCTCTCCCCTGATGAACGGACCTATGCCGGCGAGCTCGTGAACGCGAGTTTCGAGCGGTTCATGGCAGATGTGCTCGCAGAACGGGATATCGACCGGAGCATGATCGAGGATGCCCGCGTGATCCGGGGTGAAGAGGCGGTCCGGCTGGGGATGGTCGACGCGCTCGGCAACCTGTATGACGCCATCGATGGTGCGAGAGCCCTGGCCTGAGATCAGACCATGAGGAGGGGGTCTGCCTTCATGTATTCCCGGCAGACCGTGGTCGCGTACTGCCCGGGTTCAAGGGAGAAGGAGAGCCGGACCCCCTCCCCTGACACGAGAGAATCAACCGCAGTCGCCAGCGCTATCGGGCGGGAAGCCCCGTCAAAACGGGCATGCACCACGTCTGCCGCCCGGCAGAAATCATCGCGCTCTATCCCGTCTTCTGCGAGGAGCCCGGCCATCGTCAGGGTGTCGTTACACTCCAGGCCCTGGTCCCCGCACCCGGGCATCCGGATCGCGATCCGGCAGCGCCCCCGGGCAATCTGGAGCCGGGCGTTTCTTACGGTCTGTTCCAGGACCCGGTCTTCCCTGCCCTGCGCAAACAGGAGCCGGTCCCCCGGGGCCGGTTCAAGGAGGCCATGCCCGTCATCAATCCGGATCGAGAGCGCCCGGTTGAAGAGCGAGGACTGGTACGCAGAGACGAGCATCGAGAGGAGCTTCGGCGGCAGCACCGAGAGTGCCCCCCGGTAATCGTCCGGGTGGGTTGCAAGGTGGTGGAGCATCGAGCGTTCGTAGTTGAGGACCAGGGGGAATTCCCTGATCGCACGCTGCGGGTCCCGGTGCCCGAGAAACGCGGTTCGTGCCTCCCTGACCTCTGCCGTCTCACCGGGAAACGCTGCTGCGATGTAGTGGCAGACGGCACCCTCGTAGTCTCCTTTCAGGATGAATGCCCCGGTGGTGTGGGTGACCGGCCGGATCACCCCGAACCGCTGGATCCCGAAGTAGTTCGGGATCGCAGTCCGGCATACTTCGTCGACCAGAGCAACCTCTGCCGGGCGAGCGGCAGTCTCCCGGATGGTGATCACAAACCGGTTCGCGGCATGGGACCCGAGTGCGAGGGGGGATGACGACCTCCCGACCACCTCAAGGCTGATGTCGCGTATCTGAACCCGTTCGATCTCTTCAGGACTGATTCCCTGGAGCGAGATGAGCTGGGAGGTGATGGCATGCTTGTCCTTTGTCCCTGAAAAATTGATCCGCCGGTACGAGATCCCGAGCCGCTTTGCGATCTCCCGCACGGCCCGCTGCTGGTCCCAGTCCTTCTTGGTCAGCCGGCAGATGAGGAACGGGCCCTCCGTCCCGATACCGGAGGGGATCTCTTCGACCACGAAATCCTCTGCCATGGCCCGCAGACGCCCGCCGATACCCGGGGTATCGCTCGCATAGTACCGCATCCCGAGGATCTGCTCGAGGGGGTAGGGGCTTGGCTTCATAGCAGCGACAGGTCCCCGGTTATCCGGTCCAGGTCTTCGGCCTTTGCCGGCCCGAGGCCGACAGCGGTCACCGTGCCGGGTGGTATCTCGGTCAGCCCGGCGTCCTGGACCAGTGAGGCAGGGATCCCGGCGGACTCGGCGATGGTCTTTATCTCGAAGAGGGCACGTTCCCCTGCCACTTTGAGCACGACCTTCTTCTGCCCCTCGGCATACCACTTCCGGCGTGATGCCGCGTCCGCCCGTTCGTAGGCGAGGATCGCTGCGTGTGCGGCCTGCGCACAGGTCTTGCCGCAGCTCATCTTCAGGTCAGAGCGCACGATCAGGCACTGCTTCCACTCGAATACCGGACCCTTCTCCATTGTTCCTCTCTCTTGCACGGGATTGCTTTAATAGCTGGTCTCTTGCACAGGGCTGTGGTCCGGGCAGCTGCTCCTCTCATATGGCCCGGATCCGATTGTCGCAGCGCAGCACCTGACGGTGAGGGCATCCCGGTGCACAGAGGGGTTTTCGCTCAGAGCAGCCCGGAGGGGGTTGCACGAACGCACGGGCATGCAGGGCCGAAAGCCTGGCCGCCCGGGCATTCCGGGCAGCGGTTGTCCTGTCCCGATGCGTACCGGGAAATGAAAGGCCAGCCCGCAGGAGCACATTGATACCGCTGCAGGCAGAACCTAGCTCCCAGCTGTGACACGGAGACGCTCGTTTGACGTGGTGGTCGTTGGTGCCGGCCCTGCGGGAAGTGCCTGTGCCAGGCGGTGTGCCGAGCAGGGTCTCTCCACCTGCATGATCGAGGAGCAGGGGACCATCGGGTACCCGGTCCAGTGCGCCGGGCTCCTCTCGGTGCGGGCATTTGCTGCGTGTGCGGTCTCGAAGCGGTCCGTGCTCCACGATGTATCGGGAGCACGTATCGTGACATCCCGGGGTTCGGTACTCGCCTTTGATGCCCGGGAGACCCGGGCATACGTGGTCGATCGGGCTCTCCTCGATCATGAGATGGCGATGCTCGCCGCACAGGCAGGAGCCGAGGTCCGGGTGAAGACCTCGTTTGTTACTCGATCCGGAGCGGCCATCGTGACGCGGGGCGTGTCCGGGAAGGAAGAGATCCGGTTCCGGGTTCTTGTTGCCGCAGACGGGCCGCGCAGCAGGGTTGCCCGTGACCTCGGGATGGAGCGGCCGGGCGTCTTCCTTGCCGGGATCCAGGCAGAGATCCCGCGGGAGATGGACGGGAGGCTCGTCGAGATCTACCCGGATGCCTCCCCTGATTTCTTCGGGTGGATCATCCCGTCAGGGCGGGGGAGGGCCCGGATTGGTCTTCTTGGGAAAGAACAGGTCCCGTCCCGGTTCCAGGCGTTCCTGCAGGAGCAGGGTGCCACAACCTGTCACCACCTGGTCACCGGGACGGTCCCGCTCGGGGTGATGACCCGGACGTATGGCCACCAGACCCTCTTCTGTGGTGATGCAGCCGGGTTCCCGAAGCCCACATCAGGCGGGGGCGTGTATACGGGAGTACGGTCCGCCCTGCATGCCGCGGATACCGCGTATGAGGCCTGCAACTCCGGTAGTATTGGCGACGAAGTTCTCTGCCACTACGAGCAGCGATGGCGATCCGATTTCGGCCGCGAGCTGGAGCTCGGCTTCCGCCTCTTCTCGATACGGCAGCGCCTGAGCAGTGAGGAGATTGACCGTCTGATCCGGGTCTTTCGTGAACCCTCCGTGCAGGAGGATATCCTGAACTATGGGGATATGGATCGGCCGGGAATACTCCTGCGGCAGCTTATGAAAAATCCAAGGATATATCCTGTTTTAGGGTTACTGCTTCGATCAGGAGTACGCCGATTTATCCAACAATAAGGTTATTTACCTATCAGTTCACACGAAATATCTATTAATTCTGAAAAGGTGAAATCATGCACATCCCCGATGCGTTCATTCCCCTGCCGCAGGCAGCAGTCTACTGGATCATCGCCCTGGTCTTCATTGCGCTCTCGCTCCGATGGGCAAGAAAGGAGATGAAAGAGGAGAAGGTACCGCTCGTTGCAATCCTTGCTGCAGGTATCTTCGCTATCCAGGCGATCAATGTCCCCATCCCCTGGGGCACGAGCGGGCACATGATGGGTGCTGCGCTCGCGGCAATCGTCCTCGGCTCCCCATTTGCAGCCGTCTTCATCCTCACGCTGGTCCTGATCGTGCAGGGCGTATTGTTCGGCGACGGCGGTATCACCGTGATGGGGGCGAACATCATCAACATGGGGGTCATCGGGGGCTTTGTCGGCTACTACAGTTACCGCGGCCTGTACCCCCTCTTCAAATCCCCGTATGCACCTGCATTCATTGCCGGCTGGCTGTCGCTCTTTGTTGCTGCCCTGGTCACCGCTGTCGAGATGGCAGTGGCAGGCACCTTCCCCCTTGGCCTCGGCCTCTTCTCGATGGGCCTGTACCATGCTGTAATCGGGATCATTGAAGGAGCTATCACGGCTGTCGCGATCTACCTCATCGCCACGGCACGCCCTGACATCATGGCCGATCCGGCGGGGGTGCCGGCATGATGGATCGGCGGACGTTCATCTTCGCCGGTATTGCCGTCGCGCTGGTCATCGCAGCAGCAGCCCCATTCATTGCCTCCGGTAACCCGGACGGGCTCGAGAGCGCCTTCTTCGGGATCTTTGGCGCAAAGGAGATCCAGGGATCTGACCTTGATGACCATGCGGCAGAATCTGCGGAGGAGGCGGTGATCGGGATCACGGGAAACGAGTTCTCCTTTGCCTCTCCCTTCCCTGATTATTCTATGGAAGGTCTGGAAAAATTTGGTGAAGCTGCTGCCATCATCATCGGTACCCTCCTCGTCCTTGGCATCGCATTCGGGCTGACCCGGGTCGTTGCCCGCGAGGGATAAAAAAGATACTATTTATCCTTTTTTCACAAATATCACCGCATATGCACCTCCTCGAGACCCGCGACCTCACCTACGTCTATCCCGGGAACGTGACCGGCCTTGACCATGTCAATTTCATCGCCGGCCGGAACGCGAGGATCGCGGTGATCGGGGCCAACGGTGCGGGCAAGAGCACACTGTTCAAGCACTTCAACGGGATACTCCGGCCGACCAGCGGGACCATGCTGGTCCACGGGGAGCCTGTCACACCTCATAATATCAGGGAGGTCCGGAAATTCGTCGGGCTGGTCTTCCAGAACGCGGACGACCAGATCTTCTCCCCGACGGTGGAACAGGACGTTGCGTTTGGTCCCCTGAACCTCGGGCTCGATGACGAGACCGTCAGCCACCGGGTCGAGGAGGCCCTCGCCATGGTGGGAATCGAGCACCTGCGGGAACGGGTTCCCCACCACCTGTCCGGCGGTGAGAAGAAGCGGGTTGCGATCGCCGGGGTGATCGCGATGGAGCCGCAGGTGCTGATCCTTGATGAACCCACCGCAGGGCTCGATCCCCAGGGGGTACGGGATTTGATCGGGGTGATCAATACGCTCGCGGGGGAGTATGGCATCACCGTGATCTTCTCGACCCACGACGTCTCCCTCGTCCCCGAGGTGGCAGACTACCTGTACGTCATGCACCGGGGAACGATCGTTTCCCAGGGGACGGTCGAGACGGTCTTCTCCAATCCTGACCTCCTGGCCTCGGTCCGGCTGGATGTCCCGGTCATCCCGAAACTCATCCGGTCCCTCCAGGAAGAGGGGATTGATATCGGGATGGCATACACGCTCGATGAGGCAAAGGGTGCATTTCTCGCGAGCTGCAGGAAACGGGTATGATAGAGGATCTCTTCTTCCTCGAGAAACAGGCGTATCAAAAGAGCCCGGTCCATTCCCTGGATGCACGGGTGAAGATTATCATCGCCTTTGCGGCCATCATCGCGATTGTCGCGGTCCCCTACTCGACGGTCATCTATACAGTCGGGGCGGTCTTCTTCCTCTTTGTCGCCCTGCTCTGGGCAGCATCCGGGTTATCGCCGCGGGTGTACTTCAAACGGCTCGCAATTATCCTGCCGTTCGGGCTCTTCCTCGTAATATTCCAGATTTTTTTCAAGAACCCCTACTACGAGACCTTCACCACCATCGCCACGCTCCCCTTCGGGATCGAGGTCTATGCCGAGTCGGTCCAGTTCGCCTCCATCCTCCTCGTCAAGTTCCTGGTCTCGGTCTCGTTTATCATCCTGCTCTCCTCGACAACCCGGACCCAGGACCTGCTCGAGGGTGCCGGCAGGCTCGGGCTCCCGGCGGAGTTCACCCTGGTGCTCGGGATGATGCTCCGGTACCTGTACGTCTTCGGGTACATGATCCGGAAGATGACCCAGTCGCTCGAGACCCGCTGCTTTGATCCCTTCGACCGGGCACTCCCTTACCGGTACCGGCTGGAGAAGGTCGCGTATGCGGTGGGCACCCTCTTCCTGCGGTCGTACGAGCAGGGTGAACGGACGTATACGGCAATGCTCTGCCGCGGGTACGGGAGGGAGAGCCACCTGTACATTGCAAAGAAACCGCTCGCGGGAAGGGACTGGGTGTTCCTGTCGATCGGCATGGCCCTCGTGGTGGCCACCCCNNNNGCCGGGCCCCCCTCCCTCCCGCTGCTCTTTCTGGCCATCCCTGCCCGCGGGTCTCCCGGGAAAGCGATCCTGCCCGGGGCCTGAGCGCATGTTTTATGCCGCCCCATGCCCGATATGCTCATCATGGAGAGCAAATTCGGACGGGGTTTTGTCACGAGCCTCATGCTCATCTGCAAGCATTTCGCCCTCCCTCCCGAACAGGCATTCTACGGGGCAGCCGATCATCTCGATGGATTCGTCGTCCCACCCCAGTTCAAAGGGACCGAGATCGAGGAGCTTGCTGCCCGGCTTCGGAAGCGGATTGTCTGGCACCAGCCTGGAACTCTCGATAAAGAGGAGGCAGCGGAGGTGATCCGCATTCTCAACCGGCTGATCATCGCAATAGACAAGGCCCTCGGGATTCCCGACCCGGATCTCGGTGAATTCCGATGAAATACCCGCCAATGAATCAGCATTAAGAGGGAATACGACCAATACTCTTTGTGACGGTCAGCTATTGCAATACACATTTTTTCGGAGGAGCGTGAGTGACCGATACCTATGACGCATCCCATATCACGGTACTCGAGGGGCTGCAGCCGGTCAGGGAGCGGCCGGCAATGTATATCGGCAGCACCGACGCACGGGGACTCCACCACCTCGTGTACGAGGTCGTGGATAACGCCATCGACGAGGCTCTTGCCGGGTACTGCACCCGGATAGCCGTCTCGATCAACAGGGACGGCTCCCTCGCAGTCGAGGACAACGGTCGTGGGATCCCGGTCGACCTCATGGAGAAGAACGGCAAGTGTGCACTCGAAGTGGTGCTCACGGTCCTCCATGCCGGGGGCAAGTTCGACAAGGAGTCCTACCAGGTCTCCGGTGGTCTCCATGGTGTCGGGGTCTCGGTCGTCAATGCGCTCTCAACGTGGCTCGACGCCCGGGTCTACCGGGACGGGAAGATCTACGAGATGCGGTTCTCGAGGGGAGCGGTGATCGCACCCTGTACCGGGAGGGAAGAGACGCTCGACGAGCTCCTCGCCCGGTACCGCCAGTGGTACGGGGAGCCCGCATCCTTTGTCCCCGAAGGGGCTGCCCCGACCTCCACCCCTGCCGTGCCGGGACCCGAGAACCGGCGGGTATTCCTCTCCCGTTTTGGGCAGCAGATGACCGGGACCCGGATAGTGTTCTCACCAGACGATACCATCTTTGAGACGACCCGCTTCGACTTTGATACGCTCGCCAACCGGCTCCGCGAGCTGGCGTTCCTGAATGCCGGCATCACGATAACGATCGCAGATGAGCGGACCGGTGACCAGGAGTCATTCTGCTATGCCGGGGGCCTTGCCGAGTTCGTGACATACTTAAACGATGGCGCGGAGTGCCTGAACCCAACCCCGATCTTCTTTGCGAGAAAAGATGTCGAGAACAGGATCGAGGTCGAGGTGGCGATGCAGTACACCACCGGCTACAATGAGCAGATCTTCAGCTACGTCAACTCTGTCAGTACCCGGGAAGGCGGGACACATCTCGAAGGGTTCCGGAGTGCCATAACCCGTGCCATCAACGCCGTTGCCCGGCGGAACGGGCTGATAAAGGAGAACTCCCCGATCACGCTGCGTGGCGAGGATGTCAGGGAGGGGCTGACCTCCGTCATCTCGATCAAGATGGCCAGTCCCCAGTTCGAGGGGCAGACCAAGATGCGGCTTGGCAACAGCAACGTCCGGGGGATCACCGACTCGCTCGTCTATGCAGCCCTCACCGAGTACTTCGATGAGAACCCGAAAGTGCTCCAGGTCATCGTGGATAAGGCCCTCTTTGCCGCAAAAGCCCGTGAAGCTGCGCGGAACGCCCGGGAACTCGCCCGCAGGAAGAGCTCGCTCGAGAGTTCCGGCCTCCCGGGCAAGCTCGCCGACTGCTCCGAGCGTGACCCGGAAAAGAGCGAGATCTACATCGTGGAAGGGGACTCGGCCGGGGGGAGTGCCAAGCAGGGCAGGGACAGGAAGTTCCAGGCTATCCTTCCCCTCCGCGGCAAGATCCTGAATGTCGAGAAAGCAGGCGAGCACCAGATCCTGAAAAATGCCGAGATCCAGACCCTTATCTCGGCCATCGGGACCGGTATCGGGGAGAAATTTGACATGGAGCGTGCACGGTACCACCACATCGTGATCATGACCGATGCCGATGTGGACGGGTCCCATATCAGGACGCTCCTCCTGACCTTCTTCTACCGCTACATGCTCAGACTGATCGAGGCAGGGTATGTCTATATCGCCCAGCCCCCGCTTTTTTCGGTAGCGAAAGGGAAGGAAGAACGCTATGCCTACCGGGAAGAGGAGATGAAGCAGATCGTTGCCGCGATGGGGGAGAAGGGCGTCTCGGTCAAGCGGTACAAGGGTCTTGGCGAGATGAATGCCCAGCAGCTCTGGGATACGACCATGAACCCCGAAAACCGGGTCTTCAAACAGGTCATGATAGAGGATGCCATGGAGGCAAACGAGATATTCAAGACGCTGATGGGAAAAGACGTCGAAGCACGCAAAAACTTCATCAAGCGCCACGCACGGGAGGTGACGAACCTTGACATCTGAGGAGGCAGGGGGAAACGGCCCGGCCGTGATCTCCCCCCGCGTGGAGCCGGTCAGCATAGAGCAGGAGATGAAGACCTCCTATATCGACTACGCGATGAGCGTCATCATCGGCCGTGCCATCCCCGATGCCCGTGACGGGCTGAAACCTGTCCACCGTCGTTCCCTGTACGCGATGTGGGAGATGGGGAACACGAGCGACAAGCCGACCAAGAAGAGCGCGAGGGTGGTCGGGGAGGTGATGGGGAAGTTCCATCCTCATGGCGATGCCTCCATCTACGACACGATCGTCAAGATGGCCCAGCCGTTCTCGTACCGGCACATGCTCGTCCAGGGCCAGGGGAACTTCGGGTCCATTGATGGGGACTCTGCAGCCGCGAGCAGGTACACCGAGGTCAGGCTCTCGGCCTATGCTGAGGCCATGCTCGAGGATATCGAGAAGGAGACCGTTGCATTTGTCCCCAACTACGACGAGTCGCTCGAAGAACCGGTCGTGCTCCCGGCAAAGATCCCGAACCTGCTCGTGAACGGCTCGGATGGCATCGCGGTCGGGATGGCGACAAAGATGCCCCCGCACAACCTGCGCGAGGCCTGCGATGCCGTCCTGGTATACCTCGACAACCCGGGTGTGGCGGTGGAAGACCTGATGCGCGTCCTGCCGGCCCCCGACTTCCCGACTGGCGGGATCCTGATGGGCACGGAGGGTGCAAGGAACGTGTATACCACCGGGCAGGGGCGTCTCGTGGTCCGCGGTGTGGCAACCATCGAGGAGTCTGCGAGCGGGAGCCGGGGTGACCGGATCATCGTGACCGAGCTCCCGTACCAGGTCAACAAGGCGCAGTGGATCACCGCGATCGCGGAGATGGTCAGGGAGAAGAGAATCGATGGCATCACCGATATCCGGGACGAGTCCGACAAGGATGGGATCCGGGTCGTCTTCGAGCTCCGGAAAGGAACGATGTCCCCGGTCATCCTGAACAACCTGTACCGGCATACCGCACTCGAGTCCAGTTTCTGGGCGATCAACTATGCGATCGTTGATAACCAGCCAAAGATCCTCACCCTGCACGGCCTCCTCGAGAACTTTGTCCAGCACCGTATCGCCGTGATCCGGCGCCGGTCCGAGTTCGACCTGAAAAAAGCGCTCGAGAAGGTTCATATCCTGAACGGTCTCCTCATCGCCCTCTCCCGCATCGATGACGTGATCGCCGCGATCCGGGCATCTGATACGGTGGATACTGCCCGATCGGTCCTCATCTCCCGGTTCTCGCTGGACGAGCCGCAGGCAAACGCCATACTCCAGATGCAGCTCCGGCGTCTCGCGGCACTTGAGCAGCAGAAGATCCTGGATGACAAGCACGGCCTCGAAGCCGAGATCGCCCGCCTGCAGACGATCCTCTCGGGTGAAGCCACGATAAAAGATGAGATCCGGCGCGAGACGGCCAAAATCGCAGAAAAATTCGGGGATGCACGCAGGAC
>DUGL01000085.1:0-123 GCA_013331415.1 Methanoregulaceae archaeon
CCTCCTACCGGATCAAGCGGATCACCGTGCCTCCCGGCCGGCGCCTCTCGCTCCAGATGCACCATCACCGGAGCGAGCACTGGGTCGTGGTGCATGGTACGGCACGGGCGATCATCGACGGCC
>DUGL01000085.1:225-3834 GCA_013331415.1 Methanoregulaceae archaeon
GTTCGACGACGATTACCACAGGGACTCCCGTGTCTGACAACCAGCGTCTGTACAGGGTGCATATCGTCTCTCCCGTCCTGGTGTGACGGGGATACCCGTGCGTAGTGGCGCCGGAGGTCCTGACAGGATCTCCCCGTCTCCGCAGTCCTGGTGTGATGGGGATACCCGTGCGTAGTGGCACCGGATGTCCTGATAGGATCTACCAGTCTCTCCCGTCCTGGTGTGACGGGGATACCTGCGCTGCTGTAATTCAGCCGGCAGCTGCGGGGGAGGAAGAACCAGGGGTACCTCTCCCTGCACGCATGTGCCACCCTGCCTGGTGGGCGTGTGCCCCGGGACAGGGTGTTTCCCTGCCGCAATCGCCGAAAAATCCGCGTTTCGGAGATTTTTTCCTTAACGGGAGCTCTGCTCTTCCCTGATAAATCCCGGAAATGTTATGGTATCTCCCTTATCATATCCCTCTCATGGCTGCCCCGGGAGCGCGTCTTTTCATCATCATAATACTTGTCGGGCTCTGGTGCAGTATCCCCTCCGGAGCAGCGATGGCCCTGCGGTGGAATGCCACGGTCGCCGGGACCACGGATATCGCGATCGCGGACGACGGCTCCCGGGTGATCGTCGGGACCAACACCGGGTATGCGGTCGTGTTTGATGAGGAAGGGGCCCTGGTATGGGAGAAGCGGGTGCCCGGGACCCTCCTCGTCGGCTGCGTGGGTGCCGGGGATGCATTCGTGCTGGTCTCCCGGGAACTACGGGAGAACAACAAGGGGGGGATCCGGTATTTTGATGGGAATGGATCGCAGCAATGGCTGGTGAATACCGGCTGGGTGACCGCCCTTGCCGTATCCGGCAGGACCGGCAGGATTGCCGCCGGGAACGCGGTGGGGGATACCGTTGTGCTGGACGAGTATGGCGGGGAGGTGGCAGGTTTTGATGACTTCCCGAAATCATACAGCATCTGCACCCTCGCCCTCTCGGATGACGGGAGGTCTGGTGCGTATGCCAATGCTGAACGTAATCCCCAGGTGAAGTATATCACCATCAGCAGCCGGAGCAAGAAGACATTCGCACGCCCGTACTCCGCGACAACGGTCTATGCAGACAACGAGCCCATCCGCCAGGTTGCCCTCTCTGGTGACGGGGCGTATGTCTCCACAGCAGGGGGGGAAGGGAGCCATGGGCTCATCACCCTGTACACGAAGGGGGGGAGCAGGCTGTGGCAGCACAGTTCACCCCGGATCAACGACCTTGCGATCAACGGGAACGGCTCCTGCATCTTCACTGCCGGGGATGACGGGTACCTCACCTGCTACGACCTGGCAGGGAATGCGAGCTGGGCATACGATGCCGGTGCCCCGGTCCGGAGCATCGCATACTCCCCGGAGAGAAAGGTCCTTGCTGCGGGAACGCAGGACGGCGATCTCTTCCTCTTTTCCGAGACCGGGGACCTGCTCTGGACCGGCCGGGTCACCTGCTTCCCGACCGGGGCAGTTACCCGGGTGGTGCTCTCGCGGGACGGGTATGCACTCGTTGTCCTTGCAAACATGCGCTGCCTCTTCTCCTATGCGGAAGGTCCCGCCCTTCCGGAGTCCGGTACTCCCGCCTCTCATGACCCGGAGGGGCCGCTGCCTCTCGAGACAGGTGGCCCTGGCTCTCAATATTCCGCCCCTCCTGCAGGGGAACTCCCGCTTCTTGGTGTGTATCTGTTTCCACCTGGTAATCCTGGGAGCAGCACTCCTGCTGCCAGGAATACGTCCTTTCCCGCCTGGTTCTCACCTTACCCGCTATTCAATGTCACCGGCCTGGTTCTCACCGGCTGACAGCGGACCCCCAACGGGTCATGAACCCCCCCCCGCAGAGGGAGGCTCTCTCTCCTGGGGGAGTTCCTTTGAAAGCCAATGCGATCTCTGCAGCGAGAGGGTGGAGGTGGAAAAAATATCCGGTTTTTCGTCTCCTCTGCGCGTTCCAGAGGTTCATGATTGTTCATCGAACAATGGAGTATCTCCCTGCCTGTTCATTGCAGCACAATGATGGTGGAACGGACGCAGGGCCATGCGCATCCTCGTTCCCGGTATCATCACCCGTGCTGTCACCAGTCAGAAAAAATCACATGATCCTGTATCAGGACACATACATACGATTCATGAAAACAATAATGATGCATTTCGCAACAGGCCCGATGCATGAAAATGCCGGAGGCATTTTGGCATGAAAACCGCATCCGCGGTTTTCATAAGGGGGGCATGTGCCCTACTGGACTCATCTGCGTTTCATTGGAAAATGGAGGGGGATGCAGCGCCGGTTCACGGCACCGCGGGTATATCTTTACGAGGGAGGCTTTCCGGGGCCGGTCCGGACCCGCAGGATGTAGACTGCGGCCAGTGCGCAGCCTGCGATGATCACCACCACCGGGATGATCCAGATCCAGGGCCCAAGCCCCTCCCGGGATGGCATCTCCGGGCTCATGGTAGGGGATGGGGTGATGGTCGGGCTCATGGTCGGGGTCGTGGTGCGGCCGTTGGACATGAGGGCAACGATGCCGCCCCGGGTGACCCGGCCACTGACGGACATGCCCGCATCATCGATGGTGGTCGCGAGCGGCTGCCAGGTTCCGCTCACGGGGTCATACCACATCATCACGAGGTCTTTTCCGATGAGATTCAGCCACTGCTCTGCGGTGAAGGTGACCGAGAGCCGGGCAAACGGTTCGATCACCGCATCCTCCGGTGAGATGAGCCATGCATACCCCATGTACACCGGTCCGACCGGGAGGGGAGGCAGGTCTTCATCAGGGAGCGAGGTGACATTGAGCCCCTCCAGCGACTGCCCCTCCACTCCGGGGAGCAGTACGACGACTTCCTTCTGGGGG
Organism: Methanoregulaceae archaeon; assembly: GCA_013331415.1. GTDB lineage: Archaea > Halobacteriota > Methanomicrobia > Methanomicrobiales > Methanospirillaceae > UBA9949 > UBA9949 sp10516u. Next base: position 3,095 of record DUGL01000085.1, read on the forward strand.
CCAACCGGGATCGCAGGGGTCGGGGTCGGGGTCGGGGTGGCGGTCGTGCCGATCACGAATGTCCCGCCACCGCCGCCACCACCACTGCCGCCACCGCCGCCTCTCCGGTAGACCGTGACGTAGGCATCGCGGGTGAGGGTGTCATTGGCGGTTGCGTTTGCAACGGTGAGGGATACAGCGTAGACCCCCGGGACCCCGTAGGTGTGGACCGGGTCCGGCAAGTCGGATACCCCCCCGTCCCCGAACAGCCAGGACCAGGATACCGGCTCACCGGTGGATGCATCGGTGAAGGTGACGGTGAGGGGCGCATACCCTGCGAGCGGCGTGCCGGAGAAGTCGGCACGGAGCTCAGGCTCCGGGACCGTGACGGTGATGTACCCGGTCCGCACCCGGGTGTCGCTGCCCCCGGGGTTCGTGACCCTGAGGGTCACGGTGTAGGTCCCCGGGTCGGGGTAGACATGGACCGGGTCCCGTAACGATGAGGTGGTGTTGTCCCCGAAGTTCCAGGACCAGGATGCCGGGTTGCCGCCAGAGAGGTCGATGAACTGCACGGCAAGGGGCGCCTCCCCGCTCGTGACATTGGCAGTAAAGTCAGCGACCGGCGGGGGGTACAGGACCTGGATGTAGTTACTTTTCACTTCAGTATCAGTCCCCCCGATCCCGCGGACGGTGAGGGAGACTGTGTAGTTTCCGGGGTTCAGGTATACGTGTGCGGGGTTCTGGTTGCCAGAGGTCCCGCC
>DUGL01000116.1 GCA_013331415.1 Methanoregulaceae archaeon
CCGGGACGCGGCAGCCGGTATCGGGATGGTTCCCGATACGGTGTACCTGGAGACCGAACTGGTGCCGCTGGCAGTGTACGAGCGGTTGCAGAAACACTTCGCATTCTCCCGGGTCAGGCCGCTCGACCGGCAGATCGCAGACGTCAGGTCCATCAAGAGCAAGTACGAGATGGCGCTCATGGAGCGGGCGGGGGATATCCACCGGCGGGTACTCGAAGACCTCGTCCCCGGTATCCTCGTGGAAGGGATGAGCGAGGCTGCGTTCGGGAGTGCGGTCTCCTCGCTCATGGTGCGGGAGGGACACCACGGGATAGTCCGGTTCGGGATGTTCGGGACCGAGATCGTGGTGGGCCAGCTCGGGTTTGGCGAGAGCTCGATCTACCCGACCGCTTTCGACGGGCCAGGCGGTGCGTACGGGTTAGGGCCGGCGGTGCCGGTCCTGGGCAGCCGGGAGCGGCTGCTCCGGAAGGGAGACCTCGTCTTCATCGACAATGCCTGCGGGGTGGAGGGGTACCAGACCGACAAGACGATGACCTACATGTTCGGGGCACCGCTCCCCGATGAGGCAATCGCGATCCACCACCGGTGCATGGAGATCCAGGACGAGATGGCGGATCTTCTGAAACCGGGTGTCACCCCGTCCGATATCTACCAGGCGACCATTGAGGGGCTGGCCCCTGAATTCCTCGAGAACTTCATGGGGTACGGCCGCCGGAAGGCAGGGTTCCTTGGCCACGGCGTCGGCCTGCAGGTAGACGAGCTGCCGGTGATCGCGAAGGGATTCGACGAGCCGCTCCAGGAGGGGATGGTAATCGCCCTCGAACCAAAGAAGGGGATCGGCGGGGTGGGCATGGTCGGGATCGAGAACACCTTTGCAGTTACCCCTGGCGGGGGCAGGAGCATCACCGGGGAGAGCCGGGGCCTGATACCGGTGTGGTGAGAGGCGGGATGGTGGACAGGGACAACCACGGTTTCCTGTACAGGCACCCGTTGAACCTATTTGCAGGAGGGCATGGGCTTATCAGCCCGGCTGCGGGTGATGCCGGGCCGGTTTGTCCCTCGGAAGGCAGGATTGCCTGCTGAATTGTGGAGACGATTCTGACCGGTTGACGGCATCAGGGAGCGCGAAGACACCGCTGAAATCTTCTGGTCATGGAATTATTCGTGAAAAAAGGATTTCCTCTGGAGTCTATTTTATCTATTACCACCATAATTTTTCCCCGGTCATGGCATCAATATGGATAACGACGACGTAAGTCCGTGAGACACAGGAATTATAATTCGGATCACCTGGTTCCCCGCATTCCGTACTGACTCCCTCGAAAAAGACCGACCAGACAAGTCTTGATGGGTAAAGATAATTATTTTTCTCCAGTACTACCTGGACCCGAGAGGTAGGACGAATGTGCGGATACAGTGCGAGTGCTATCTCTTCTGCCTCCAACCGGGTAATCGTGGGTTTCTGGAATGCGGCCGGGAAGGTCACCTCTCGGGGCGGCACGCGGGTAGGATTCGCCGTGGGTCGCGTGATTTCCGGCGGGATCGGATCCGCAGGGCCGCCCGCATCAGGCGGCTCCCTGTCAAACGATGACCAGTCCGTTCTGAAATTCGCGGCAGCCGCGGCCTTTGCCTCCGCAAAACTGGTCGTCGACGGCTTTTCGAATGAATTCTTCGTGAAAGAAAATTCGGTTGCGGCTGATGCCATCGTGAAACAGATCGCGATCGCCAGGCAGGTGACGAGTACGATTCTCCAGATGTTCATTGCGCCCTCCATTTTCCCCCTACGCAATCATGCCCTTCTCGTACTCGAGTCATAGCACATACACCCTCTATAGTCCGTTCTCACCAGATCGCCGCTATACATATCGAGGTAGACGATCTTGCCACACCTGCCGCTCACGCTCCAGACCCCCATCAAGGATCCGTCAATTCTCAATATCTCGCGAGTAGCAGTAATTCCCGGGCATAATGGATTATCGGTTATTCCGTGCGTACCTGCGATCTCCAAGGCTTCGCTCTCAGTGATTGCTCCCGGCACAACCCGGGTGGGCAGGGCAAGGGGGAACGTCCTGGTCGGGAATGGAGTGGGAATGATGAAAGGACGGGTGATTGCGGGCAGGGTCAGATCAACAGAGGTATCCGTGGGATCCGGTTCCTGGATCCCTTCAGGATCCTCCGACGGCTCCCTGTCAAACGATGTCCAGTCCGTCCTGAAATTCGCGGCAGCCGCGGCCTTTGCCTCCGCAAAACTGGTCGTCGACGGCTTATCGAATGAATTCTTCGTGAACGGAGTTTCGGTTGCGGCTGATGCCACAGCGAAACAGATCGCGATTGCCAGGCAGGTGCTGAAAATAATTTTCCATTGTAGATTCATGGATATCACCCTGTGCATCGGACCATTACCTCCCCAAGCTGATGGCTCCTGGTGCGTTTTGATGGGAACAGTTCGCCCCCCCCTTGATAAGGTTTCCGGTCCCGGGAGTTACAGAGTGTAACCTCAAAGACTTCCTTCCGCACACACCCGGTATGCATCCCCCATACTGGCACCCTGCACCCCACAGGTGCAGAAATCCCGGGGGATTTCCTCCCAAACCGCTCACCGCGACGTGCGGGGATGGTCAGTACCCGGTTGCATAGTAGTACCCGCCCTCCTCTTTCACCTCTACCGGGATGGCAAAGAGCTCCCCGATGTTCCTGCTGGTCAGGATCGCTCCCTTCGGGCCGTCCTTCCAGAAGGTCCCGTCCTTCATCAGGATGACGCGGGATACCTCGGGGATGATGTCGGGGAGGGAATGGGTCACGAGGATGATGCCGGTCCCTGCCCGGGCGATCTTCCGGAGCGTCTTCCGGAGGAGGTGGAGTGCATGGAGGTCGAGGCTCCCTGCCGGCTCATCGAGGACGAGTGCCCGGGGCTTGTGCACGAGCGCCCTGCCGATCAGGAACCGCCGTGCCTCACCCGTCGACATCAGGGTCATGGGCCGGTCCGCGAGGTGCGAGATGTCCAGGAACGAGAGGATCTCGTCGGTTTTCTCCTCCATCTCCCCCGTCACCTCGTGAGTGAAGAGCCCGACGCTTGCAAAGAACCCGGAGAGGACCACCTCCCGCCCGGAGAGGTTCCGGGTGAACGTGTGCTGGAGCTCGTTTGAGACGATGCCGAGCAGCGACCGGAGATCGCTGACGTGCCAGACGTCACGGCCCCAAATCCTGAACGTGACGTCCCCGTCCTGGACCACGGGGTAGTACTCACGGGTGATCGCCCTGATGAAGGATGATTTCCCTGCGCCGTTCGGCCCGAGGATAGCGAGGTGCTCCCCTTCCCGGATGGTGATCGATATCCTGTCGAGGACTGTCTTCTCCCCCTTGATCACCGAAACGTTCCGGAATTCGAGCAGGGGCGTGGGGGTATCATGCGTACCGGTCATGCAGGCATCCGTCCGGAGAGCACCATGGAGAGTCTCTTTATAACAGGTTGCATTGGCCTCCAGATAGGCATTCCCTTGTGCACCGGGACTGGATTGGTTGAGGATACCTGTCGCCAAAATTCACGACGCGGGATGCCGGATATGCCCTCCGGATAGGAGCGCTGCCCGGAAGGGTGGCTCCCGGAACCCCGGTCGTCAGAAAAGGAGGTGCGGGAGGAGTGCTTTCAGCGTCTCCTCATCTGCACCCCGTACAGGACTCCGGAGACCACGATCGCTCCCAGGACGAGAATTCCCGGGAGACTGGCCGGCGTTGGGGTGGGCATCGGCGTCGGTTCGGTTGTCGGTGGCAGGGTCGGAACCGTTGTCGGCGGCGTGGGCGTGGGTGTCGGGGTGACCGCACTCAGCGTGAACACGCTTGTGCCGGAGGCCCCCTGCACGGTGACACCGGTCACCTGGACAAGGTAGGTGTCCGGGACAAACGCGGCGGTGT
>DUGL01000018.1:0-2162 GCA_013331415.1 Methanoregulaceae archaeon
ACCAGATCGTCGGGGAGGCCCTGGATGCGGGGACCGGCTGGGTGGACTACATCTGGATGATCCCGGAAGAGAATGGCATTTACCATAAATCAGCGTACTTCCGGCTCACCGAAGGGAGCGACGGGAACCAGTACATTGTTGCGAGCGGCATGTACCTGCCCTGCAGCGAGCCGGGGCCGTCCTGATCAGGGGGCTCTCCCCCCGCTTTCTGCCCCCGCCGGGTTGCCCCACCCCCGTCCCAGGCACCCGGGAACGAGGTCATACATCATCCGGGATTTGAAACCACTCTCTACCGGTTGGAGGAGAACGTGTGGGACACGGTGGCCCCGACCTCTCCGGAGAGTAGTGGCGCGTTTGACCATTTTTCCTGGAAGTCCCTTCCCCGGAGATCATTCTTCACCATGCCCTCTCCAGGGTGTACTGGTGTTACCGCCCATTTCTCCGGGTTCGGAGCAGTCCGGCCCGGCCGACCGGCGCCGGCTCTTCCAGTCCCTATTCCCTGATCGAGCGGGACGATCCCGGGCAGACCGATAACCCGATCGCGACCAGGAATTGTGCAGGGACTGGCCCGGCACCGGGTCTCTACCAATCCCCTGAACCTGCCCGGCTGGTCCCAGGCAAGGTATATTATATCCATAGCTATACTCTGAACCAGCGGGGTGATGGGGGACGTACCAACTTCTGCTGGTGGATGATGATCCCGACTTCCTGGCACTGACCAGGCTGACGCTTGAGAAACTGGGGCCGTTCTCGATTCATACCTGTGAATCGGCCCATGATGCCCTTGCATACCTCGCTCTAAACCCGGTGGATGCAATCATCTCTGATTACAAGATGCTCGGCATGGACGGGATCGAGCTCCTGAAAACCCTCCGGGAGCAGGGAGACGAGACGCCGTTCATCATTTTTACCGGGAAGGAGAAGGAGGAAGTAGTGGTCCGTGCCCTTGAGAACGGGGTAGATTTCATCATTCAGAAGACCGGAGATCCCAAGGCGACGTTTGCGGACCTCCTCCACAAGATCCGGCAGGCCATCCACCAGCGGAGACTTGAGGCACGGATACGGGATCACGAGCGCAGGGAAGCGGATATCATCAATTTCCTGCCCGATGCAACCTTCGCCATCGACACCATGGGTGTGGTGATCGCATGGAACCGGGCAATGGAGAAGATGACCGGCATACCTGTGTCCGATATGCTGGGGAGAGGAGACTTCGAATATGCAATCCCGTTCTACGGCGAACGGCGCCCGATCCTCATCGACCTGATCCTCAGAGGTGAGGATGTCGTTGCCGGGAAGTACTCCCGCATCTGGAAGGAGGGTGACAAGTATATCTCCGAGATATACATCCCCCACCTGAATTGCGGGAAGGGAGCATACCTCTGGTTCACCGCATCGCCGCTCTATAATACGGAGGGGCAGATCACCGGGGCCATCGAATCCATCCGGGATATCACCGGCCGGAAATGGACTGAAGAACAATTGAAGAAGAGGGAGGAAGAGCTCGCGGCTGCACTCGATGCTTCAGGAGTCGGCCTCTGGGACTGGCAGATCCAGACCGGAAAGGTTGAATGTAACGAGTACTTCGCTGAAATGATCGGCTATCCGCTTGCAGAACTCGCGCCGATCTCTATCGGGGACTGGATAAAGCTCTCTTACCAGGATGACTTGAAGCGGTTCAATGAACTGATCAACCGCCATTTCGCAAAGCAGACCCCGATATACGAGGACGAGGTACGGCTGCGTCACCGGGATGGCCACGTCGTCTACGTGCTCATCAGGGGGAAAGTGGTTGCATGGGACGGGCAGGGGCACCCGCTCAGGATGACGGGGACCGTCCTGGATATGACCGAACGGAAACGTCATCAGGCGGATATTGAGGCCTCCCTCCAGGAGAAGGAGACACTGATCAAGGAGATCCACCACCGGGTCAAGAATAATATGCAGGTTATCTCGAGTCTCCTCTTCCTCCAGAGAAAACAGATCAGCGATCCGGCAATTCGAACACTATTCCAGGAAAGTGAGAACCGGGTCTTCTCTATTGCACTGGTTCATGAGAAACTCTACCGGTCAAAAGATCTCTCCAATGTCGATATCCAGGACCATTTCCAGACGATGGGGGACTATCTTCTCTCAACGTTTGGGACCGAATCCGGGAGGAT
>DUGL01000018.1:2275-3530 GCA_013331415.1 Methanoregulaceae archaeon
ACGATGATGGTATCGGATTTCCCCCGGGCCTTGATTTCAAGAATACCGAGTCCCTGGGTATGCAGCTGGTAAACGGGCTTGTCAGGCAGATACTGGGCACGATAACGATGCAACGGGAAGAGGGGACCGGCTTTGAGATAGTATTTAAGAGGGAAATTGACACAGAGGATAACCTATGAGCAGGGAAACGGTACTGATTGTTGAAGATGAAGCAATAACCGGGATGGCTATCAAAGAAAGCCTGGTGGAGATGGGGTATGATGTCCGGGGGATCATACCGACCGGGGAGCAGGCAGTACAGGCCGCTATTGAACAAAAACCAGATCTCATCCTGATGGACATCCAGCTTGCCGGAAAGATGAATGGCATTGTCGCGGCAAAACTGATACGTGACCAGGCCAGTGTCCCGGTCATCTTCCTCACTGCGTACAGCGACGACCGGATTATCCGGAATGCGAAGATGACCGAACCATACGGTTACATCCTGAAACCCGTCCGCGATAAGGAACTCGGGGCCACAATCGGGATGGCACTTCGGAAACATGCCCTGGTGAAGGAGTCGCGCATCAGTGAAGAGACAACCCGCGTCCTCCAGCATGACAGCGCAGACATGCATTTTCTCCAGGTCGTCGGCGACTATCTTTTCACGGTGTCCGGCATCGAACCCGGGCGGATCACCCTCGAGATCCATACTGAGGGGGTCACGCTGCCGATCGACACGGCCGTCCCGATCAGCCTGATCACAAACGAACTGCTGACAAATTCCCTGAAGCATGCATTCCCCGGCCAGCGGAAAGGCAGGATCCAGATCAGCCTGACGCAGGAGAAGGGAGCCTGCCGGTATGTGTTCCATGATGATGGTATTGGTCTCCCGGAAACCTTCGATATCCGGGATCCCGGGACCCTGGGACTGCAGATGGTGAAGAGGCTTGTCGGTCAGATCGCGGGAACGCTAACCCTGAAGCGGGACCAGGGGACCACCTTTGAGATAGTATTTACCCGGGACGATGGCACAGGGGAGTGACAATGGGCGGGGAGACAATCCTTATCGTTGAAGATGAAGCGATAACCGGCATGGGCCTCAGGAAAAGCCTTATGGATTTGGGGTATTCGGTACTCGGCGTCGTGCCAAACGGGGAGCAGGCAGTACAGACCGCCGTTGAACGAAGGCCGGACCTTATCCTCATGGACATCCGGCTTGCCGGGAAGATGAATGGGATTGCCGCGTCAAAACTGATCCATGACCAGACCGGGA
>DUGL01000150.1 GCA_013331415.1 Methanoregulaceae archaeon
TTGTCCCTGATAATTATCAAATCACGTGACTGCCTGCCCGGGAAGAGCCATTCCCCGGTCACGACACCCGCATGATCCACCGGGGCGCAATCGCTTTTGTGGGACAGAAATCCCTGCACTGGAAACAGGCGACGCACAGGTGTTGCCGGAATGGTTCGGCCTTCTTCCCGGCCATCTGAAATACCCCCATGGAACAGAGATCAACACAGATGCCACACCCGTTGCAGAAGATGCGGTCTACGTAGACCTCCATCAGGATTGTCGGAGAGGGCGCTATTTCCAGAAAAATCCGCCACGGCAGGTATCATTCTGCATAATCATATACCATTCGATGCCCGCGAACAGGGCGATTCCCGATAACCCCCCGATGAGAGTACCCGGTGAAGGGTCAAACGATTACCGGGTGTGATACAGCCCTGCCGATCCAGGGCATACTGGTCAGAACTCGCCGGTTCAAGGACAGAACCCTGGGGAGTAGCCCTGTATATATGAGAGGACCGGGGATGGTATGGTTGCAGGCACCGGATTCCCGTTCTGATCGGTGAGTCTTGCCCCGTGGTTTCGGGGACAGGGTGCCACCTGAATTCACTATCAAAGGAGAATGAGAAGATGAGAAACATACTAGCGGTTCTCTTCGTTCTGGCTATTCTTGTCACACCCGTGCTTGCCGCTCCCGGCGGCATGCCCGCAGCCCACGGGGTTGACGGGAAGACGTTTGGGAAGCTCGTGAGCGATCTCGCCCGGTCCGGACCCGGAGCGGTTCCAATCTGACGACAGACCTGCTGCCGCGACTGCCTACGACCGGTGCAGGCAATCCATTGTGATACCGTCCACCCAGGCTGGAAACTTCCAGATCGGGTTGGTGATGAACCGCCTCTTACGACCCGGGCCAGGCAGGCGTCTTCGATCGGCACGATAATCCCTCCTCCCCGGATTGAACCTTTGCCCCCCCACCTCACCCTCGTCCGAGGAGGCGTGCAGATTTCCGCATCTCCCGGATGGTTGCAGCCATCCCCTCGATCGAAAAGAGCATCCGCGGGATGGTGCCTGCTGTCGGGGTCTTCGCGGTGGCCATACGGATGATGTAGTGGCGGTAGTATCCGGTGATATCCTCCCGGAGCGTCTCATCCATTGACCGCATGGCAGCATCAACCATGTCCGGAACGCCGGGAAAGGATTCGGCGAGGAGCTTCAGGTTATCCCCGCAGGATCGGAGCATCCCGGTGAGCATGGCCTGTGATTCTGCCGGGAGGCTGATTCCCTTCTCCCGTGTCCGAAGGACGATGCCAACAAGTTCCCCTGCCTCGTCGGCAAGCACCCGTCCAAGGCTGGATATCCGGATAAGCCCGGCCAGGCGGGCGGCATCGATCTGGTCGAGGTCACGCTGGGAGAGTTCGATGACGGCATCGGCTATCCGGTCGTCGAGGTAATGGGCATACTCCTGCAGCTGTCGCAGCCGCCCGGACGGTGCATCCGGTCTCTCGATCAGGGTGGTGAGCTCGTGTACCATCTCCCGGGAAGTCCCCAGCAGGTGGATGATCTCCTGCCCGACCATCACGATGCCCGAGGGGGTATCTTCCGGCAGGGGATCGGAGAGAACGTGCGGGACAAACACGATATCATCCTCCCTCCCCGGCACCATCCGCTGGACCAGGCTGGCGAATGGCCGGATCAGGGCAAGGAACACCACGCCGCAGGTAAGGTTGAACAGCAGGTGGGCATTTGCCACCTGCTGGGCGGCACCTCCTCCCAGGTGTTCGATAAGCCCGGTGAAGGGGCCGAGCAGGGGGAGGAAGAGGAGGACCCCGAGGAAGTTGAAGAGGAAGTGGGCCACTGCGGCACGCTTCGCCGCAGTGTTCATCCGCCAGGCAACGAGCAGGGAGGTTGTCGGCGTCCCAAGGTTTGCCCCCATGAGGATGGGAATCGCGACCCCCGGGGTGATGAGCCCGGACTGGGCCATCACGACCACGAGACCGGAGGTGACGGAACTGGACTGAAAGATGCTGGTAATGAGGAACCCAAACCCGATCTGCAGGAACACGTTCGTCAGGAGGGAGAAAAATCCGATCAGTTGCGGATCTGCGCGATAGGGCTCCATGACTGCGGATATCATGGAGAGACTGAAGAAGACCAGCCCGAAATAGAAGATGGGCCGGCCAAAGACCTTGTATCTCCCCCCTACGATCCCGATCAGGAACCCTGCGAGGATCAGAGCGGGAGCAAAGGCGGTCAGGTTCAGTGCAATCAGCTGGGTGGTGATGGTGGTGCCGATGTTTGACCCGATGATGATCCCAAGGGAGGCGGTAAACGAGATGATACCGGCATTGACGAGTCCGATCGTGATAACCGTGGTTGCCGTGCTGGACTGGACAACTGCGGTGACGAGAGCCCCGGCAATGGTCCCCCGGGCCGGTGTGCGGGTAAGACGCTGGATCAGGTCCCGGAAGTATTCGCCGGATGCGATCTGAATTTCCCGTGAAAACTGTTCAATGCCATACAGGAAGAGAATTATGCCGGGGATGAAGGCAAAGAGGAGGTTCCAGGAGATCACAGCACCACTTCCAGATCGGAGCAGACAATAATAATGGCAGTTATGGCTGGCACCCTCATTACTGTTTGGTGCGAGATCTGACGTGGTCCGGCCCTTGCCAGCCAACGACAATCCCACGGTATGGTGCGGTGCTCTGGCTCATGCCGGATATGGCATCACCCGGATTGAGCAGGCAAAAAAACAGTTCCCGTGCATCTGCACCCTGCAGCGTTCTGTGCCTTTTCTTAATCCTCTTCCCTATAAATCCCTCTTCGCTGTATGGAATGGGGGGGGGAAAAAATTCAATTCTTTATAGGGTGGTGAACGGACAAAATCCGCCACGGCAGGTATCATTNNATAATCATATACCATTCGATGCCCGTGAACAGGGCGATTCCCGATAACCACAGATGAGGGTACCCATGGGAGGGTCAAACGATTACCGGGTGTGATACACCCCTGCCGATCCAGGGTAACTCGCAGGTTCAGGGACAGAACCCCGGGGAGTAGCCCTCTCTATATGAGAGGACCGGGGATGGTATGTCTGCAGGCACCGGGTTCCCGTTCTGATCGGTGAATCTTGCCCCGTAATTTCGGGGACAGGGTGCCCCAAAAATTCACTATCAAAGGAGAATGAGAAGATGAGAAACATACTCGCGGTTCTCCTCGTTCTGGCTATTCTTGTCACACCTGTGCTTGCTGCTCCCGGCGGCATGCCAGCAGCCCATGGTGTTGACGGGAAGACATTTGGGAAGCTCGTGAGCGATCTCGCCCGGTCCGGACCCGGAGCGGTAGCAGATCATGTCGCAGCATCCAGCGATGGAGAAGAAGAAGATGAAGAAGAAGACGGCGGCATGCCAGCAGCCCATGGTGTCGACGGGAGGACGTTTGGGAAGCTCGTGAGCGATCTCGCCCGGTCCGGACCCGGAGCGGTTGCCAGGCACATCCTGAATGTTCACTGAATCATCCCAACTATCCTTTTTTCACCCCGCATCGCGAGACCCCGCCGGATTAAAGCGACGGTATTTACGCGGACGTGGGAACGACCCGGCTCCTGGAGAGGGATATCCCGGATCATGCCGTCAGGCAATGGCTCCCTTCAGGAATTTTCCCCCCAGTGAAGAACTTGCGGGGCAATGTCCGGGTTCTTTCTGTCGCCCGGCCACCGTGTTCCGG
>DUGL01000200.1 GCA_013331415.1 Methanoregulaceae archaeon
GAGAGCGAAGGTATCCCTGCTGACGATGGATACAGGGAGCGGGTCGCGAAGTCGAAGATGCCGGATGACGTGAAGAAAAAGGCACTCGCCGAGGTACGAAAACTCGAGAGCGGGGGCCCCCACAACCACGAGAGCGGTATGATCCGGAACTACCTCGACCTCCTGCTCGACCTCCCGTGGGTAACGGAAGAGAAGAAGAGCATCGATATCGAACAGGCCCGGATAGTCCTTGAGAGCCACCACAACGGCCTCGGGAAGGTGAAGGAACGGATCGTCCAGCACCTCGCGGTCATGAAACTCAGACAGGAGAAACAGGGCTCGATCCTCCTCTTTGCAGGTCCACCCGGAACCGGCAAGACGAGCCTCGGGAGAAGCATCGCAGAGGCCCTCGGGCGGGAGTACGTACGGATCAGCCTCGGCGGCGTGAGGGACGAGGCCGAGATCCGGGGGCACCGGAGGACCTATGTCGGGGCCCTGCCCGGGAGGATCATCCAGGGGATAAAGAGAGCCGGCACGAAGAACCCCGTCTTCATCCTAGACGAGATCGACAAGCTGGCGGTCTCCTATGCAGGAGACCCGGCGAGTGCGCTCCTGGAAGTCCTCGACCCGGAACAGAACAGTACGTTCTCCGACCACTACCTGGAGGTCCCCTACGACCTTTCCGATGTGCTCTTCATCGCGACCGCAAACACCCTTGCAACGATCCCGGCACCGCTCCTCGACCGGATGGAACTGATCGAGATCTCCGGCTACACGAAGAANNNNGACATGCTCCGGATCGAAGACGAAGCGATGAAGGTGATCATCGACACCTACACCCGCGAGGCCGGTGTCCGGTGGCTGAAGAAACAGCTCGCGAAGACCGCCCGGTACGTCTCCGAGAAGATCGTCTCCGGGAAGGCGGAGCTCCCCCTCGTGGTGAATGCGGAAATGCTCGCCGGGATTCTTGGGAAGGAGCCGGTCCGGCACGAAGTGGCACGCAAAGATCCCGTTCCTGGTGTCGTGACCGGCCTTGCGTGGACCCCGGTTGGCGGAGAGATCCTCTTTGTCGAGGGGACATTCATGCCCGGGAAAGGCAAGCTCACCCTCACCGGCCAGCTCGGGGAGGTGATGAAGGAGTCGGCGACGATATCCCTCTCCCTCATCAGGTCACGGCTCGCTCATCGGGAGAGCGGGTTTGACTTTATCGGGAGCGATATACACATCCACGTACCTTCGGGGGCGACCCCAAAGGACGGTCCCTCGGCAGGTGTAACCCTCTTTACGGCACTCGCATCCCTGATCACCGGGAAGATCGTCGACCCGTTCCTTGCAATGACCGGGGAGATCACGCTGAGCGGCGCGGTATTGCCGGTCGGCGGGATCAGGGAAAAAGTCCTTGCCGCACACCGGGCAGGAATCAAAAAGGTGATCCTGCCAAGGGAGAACGAGCGTGACCTGCCGGACGTGCCGGAAGATGTCAGGGCCGAACTCACTTTCGTGACGGTGGAGACCGTTGAAGAAGTCCTGCGGGAGGCACTGGGGATCGAACTTCCCCGAATATCCGTCATGCTGCCTGCAGTAAACAACGTGGTCCCCGTACGAAACGTCTGAATGATCATTTGCACCTATGCCATCCTCCAGAATGACGCGCTCATCATTGCAACCTGAAGGGAACATGGGAATCCCAAAAATTGCATCATCCGACAGGAATTTTTCCAGAATGAACGATTCATCCCGGATGAAAATCTGAAATGGGGTCTTCCTCCTTCTCTTTTCTATCGTATATATCAAGACACGTTCCCTGATTTTCAGGCCCTGCGATGTGATATCCCCCAGCCAGCCGGGGCCTGTCCCACCACCGCCCCCACGGATGCAGCACAGTGCAGGACCCAGCCAGGCACTGGACGTGCCGGGCAGGGAGACCTCCCGACAACCCCTGTTACAAAATAGTCCCGGTCAGGGGAACCGGACAATCGCGTAGTTGTCCGGCAGCATGTTCTCCCGGGGCACCGGCTGCGGGAAGAATGTGACAAAACTGCTGAATTCTTCCCATAACCGGGTGATGCCATAGTCCGGGTCGGATGCTTTCTCCTCTGCCATGGTCAGGTTCGTGCTGCCGATATCGAGGAGAAACTCCCCTTTGAACCCATAGCGGTGAAGAAAAAATCAGAATCAGGCGAATCAGTGCTCTCCGGGATGAGTCATGGAACTCTTTCTCGATACCTCTTGTATTATCCCGCTCATTTTCGAAACCGATACGACCCGGAGAGTCCGTGATTTTTCCTCATCGTTCCCGGGTTACTGTGCCGCAAGCATGTCTGTCAATGAAGAAGTCTTCTTTGTCGGGCTCCGGCTGATTGCTGAGAAAACCGGGCAGAGCTCGTGAGCTGCGAACCGCAATTGCATCCGAAGAAGGAGAAGCACATATACCTGGGCAATACCATATAAAATGCAAAAGGAGCGCATATGCCGGTTACCGTCGAAGGAAAAATGATTGACAGGCGCACGATCGTCCTTGATCACCCGCTGGCAAACGATCAGGACGAAGTACTCGTGCGGCTGAAAAAGAAAGCCGGCCGGACCAAGATCCCGGTCCCGGAACAATTCGTCATGATGATCGCAGAAACAGATATTGAAGAGCTCTATTGATGAATATCTCCCGTCTTCAGAATTGCTCTGTATTCCTCGATACCAATATTCTCATCTATTCCTTCACCACAACCCGGTTCACTCCTGCCTGCGAAGAACTGCTCGAGAAGATCCGAAATGGTGTGGTGAGAGGTCATGTCAACAGCACCGTCATCGATGAGTTTTTCCACAAAGTCCTGCTCATGCAAATATATGCAGAAAAAAGATTGCAGCCGTCAGAAGCGATAGGATTCCTGAAAAAGAACCCGGAACGGATAACGGATTTTCCCCTTCCGTTTGAGGCAACCCGGGAAGTACTCCACGATTATAGGATTATCATCCTTGATACCGCTCCTCTCCTGGATGAAACCCTCACGGTCTCACGAAAGTACGGCCTCCTCTTCTCCGATGCGCTCCACGCAGCCAGCTGCATGCATTATTCGTTGGATCATCTCATCACCAATGATCGTGATTTTTCACGGGTTAATCATATCTCGGTGATAGCACCGTAATTCTTTGTCCAACCCCGTTACCACGCTCGTGGGATTCTCGCGCTCTCCCGCTCTGTGCCGTGAGCCCAGGCTTCCCATGCCATACCGGCCATCAGGTTCACTTGGCAGGGAGACCTTCCGATAACCCCTGTTAAAAAAATGGACCCGGTCAGGGGAACCGGACAATCGCGTAGTTGTCCGGCAGCATGTTCTCCCGGGGCACCGGCTGCGGGAAGAACGTGACAAAACTGCCGAATTCTTCCCATAACCGGGTGATGCCATAGTCCGGGTCGGATGCTTTCTCCTCTGCCA
>DUGL01000017.1:0-4444 GCA_013331415.1 Methanoregulaceae archaeon
GGTTCTGGTTGCCAGAGGTCCCGCCATCCCCGAAGTCCCAGGTCCACTCGTACCGTGATCCCGTCGACTGGTCTATGAACTGGACAGCCAGGGGCGCCTCCCCAGTCGTGGCGTTGGCAGTGAACTGTGCCACCGGAGGCGGGGGGAGCGGGGTAGTAGGGGCTGTTGTGGTGACGGTTGTAGGCACCGTTGTAGGGGCTGTTGTAGGGATGGTAGTAGGCACCGTTGTAGGGGCTGTTGTAGGGATGGTCGTAGGCACCGGGGTGGTGACCGTGATGACGTCTTCTGTGCTGTCGCTCCCGAAGTCATTGGTAACGGTCAGGTTGACGGTATAGTTCCCCGGGTTGCTGTAGACATGCACCGGATGCTGGAGGGAGGAAGTCCCGCCGTCCCCGAAGTCCCATGCGTAGGTGAGCGATGGGGTGCCTGTCGAGTTGTCCGTGAACTGCACAGCCAGGGGCGCAGCCCCACTCGTGACATTTGCGGTGAAATTGGCGGTTGGAGAGTAACCAACTATAAGGAGACCTGCATCAAGGGCGGTCACCTCGTTCTGCTGGCCCGCACCGAGGCCATAGACCCGGAACGTGCCGGGGAGGAGCCCCTGCAGATCGGTGCGGGGGACAACCACGCTCGTGTCCTGGGTGGCATACCCGGAGATGCCGTATCCGGGAGTGATGTTGATCTGTGCGGGGTGGGACGATGCAGGCGGGGTGGTGTTGGTCGTGGAAGTGATGGTGTAGGAGACCACCNNTTGTCAGGTTCTCCGGGCTGATCCCCGGGGCCTTGAGGATGGCAAGGAGCGGGTTCTCTGCAAGGATGAGGTCGAGCGTCATACCGATGCCCAGCTCCTCGATGGCAGACATGTTCACCCTGACCTCTGCATCGTAGGTGTCGGGTGTTCCCCCGATACTGTTCTCCCGGATGATGACGTAGGAGAGGTTGGTGATCTGTGTCGTATTCTCGAACGTGAGGAGGAGGGCATCCCCTGATTTCAGGTCATAGTGCCAGGGACGGGTCCGGTTCAGTTCAAGCCAGTTGTCCCCGTCCATGATACTGACGGGCCACGCGGCATACGAGACGAGGCGTTCAGCTGCCGGGTCGTACTGGAAGACCGAGAGGAGGTAGTTACCGGGGGTGGGTGGATTTCCCGTGATGTTCGGGGTCAGGCCGGAGACCCACCGGGCATAGGTGGGGTCAAGGGTCCAGTCGGTTACCGGGAATGCGTTGTGCGTGAACGTGAAGCCGAAATCCGATTCATTGTAATCAGCAGGGTGACTCCAGGACCCGTATGCCCCAATGACGAGCGGGTGCTGCTGGATTGCCAGTATGCCACGGGGGTCATGCATCAGGTATGCCCGTTCCGTGGACCGGATCAGGGAAGGGAGGTCCCCCTGCTGCGTGCTGGCGTTCACCTTTACCAGCAGTACATCAGCTGTTGCTCCCGGCACCTGGATTCTCACACGCGGGAGGTACGGCCGGATAAAGACCTGATATTCGGTCATGGAGGAGAGCGAGACTGTTGTATCATTTCCGCCAAGGATGGTGAGGGTGTTCCCGTGCCATGTTGCGGTCTGGCTGGAGAAGATCCTGCGCACGTTCCGGATGGAGGGGAGGGGGAGGGTTTTGCGGTCCGATTCATCTCCGGTCGTGGAGAGGAGGGTGACCCGGGACGCAGAAGGATCCATGAGGTCGATGGTCTCGAGCACCGAGACGCTCATGTTCCGGTATTCCTGCGTCCCGCTCAGGTTCATTCGCGCAAACGACGGGGGCGCTGCACTGCATCCCTGAATAATCACCAGGACTGCCAGGATACAGAGGACACCCTGCAGCCCCCTCACGGTGTACCATCTCCTCTCCCGTGGTATCCAGGACCTGATACCACCCGGGATCATCTCATCTCTCTTCAGATTCATGACTCCTCCCCTTTCGGATATCGCGCACAAATGCGTAGATTTATATGCATACTGACTTGAGGCGGTCTGTATTTAAACTTTTTGGCTAAATTTCCTCGTGGCGCGTCGTTCATGCATGCAGGATCACCCGGGTTACCGGATTTTTTCTGATATCGTGTATGGATACCTGCCTGAAGGAACGGGATCCTGTGCCAGCACGTACCCGGTTTCAGGGACCGGATGGAAGAGCACCCTGGCGCCGGAACAATCAAAAAGAACGGTAAACGTGCAGATTTCCCAAAGAATCGGGGCGGGGGACTGGTTCTGCCAGCACATTCTCCCCCCGGACCCGGACTGCAGGGTGCGCCTGCACACGGTTAAAAGCGTGATGGAGAAGAGCGGGAAGGGGGGTTCATGCAGGGGGGATCAGGGCATGCGGGTTGTTCTCCCAGCTGTTCACCGCCGCGAAAGGGACTCCCTGACCTGCACGATACGACTGGAATGCCTGAGATGGGACCTGCGTTGTATTCCGCCGTCATGGGGAGAGAACGGGTTTGCCGTGGCCCCGCCAGCGGGACAGGGCAGCCCCGGGGACCGAATCCTTAATGCCCTGTCCCGTTCTCTTTTCACCTGAACAGAAAGGAGGTATCCCGGTGAAACACGGTATTTTTATTTCCTGCATAGTCTTCCTGCTCCTGGTGCAGGGCGCGTCAGCACTCTCGGTCACGGTTACGCCCGAACGAATCCAGCGGGGCGACGAGGTGACGATTGCGGTCCAGGGCCTGCCCGACAACAGCACCTTCACCCTTGAGATCGAGGGAACATTCCCGGTAAGCCCGGGAGCGGATTTTTCGTTCGATACCCGGGATCTGCGCCTCCCGTTCTCGCTCCATGAGGGATCCATCTCGGCAACCCTGCAGCATACCACCGAGAACCGGCTCCTCGTCAAGAAGGGGGACTCCCGGGTGGAGCTCGTCGGGCTCTCCACGAACGGGGTCTTTACTACACGCCAGACGGGTTCTTTCCCGGCCGGCACGTATGACGTCATCACGGTCGGGGGGATCGCCGCTCCGGATGCTTCGAGCGTGATCGCCGCACTCACGCTGCAGGGCAGGAAGACCGGGCCTGAGGACTCGGAGATCCTCTTTGTGGCTGACGGGATCACGGACGGGCTGGTCACGATCCGGGTCCTCGTTGACGGAACCGTTGCGCTCTCCCGGACGATCCCCCTCGGCACCTCTGCCACTCCCTCCCCCACCACCATCCGGCCGTCCTCCGGTGGTAGCAGCGGGGGGAGCGTCGCAATCGTCGCACCGGTTGCCACCACGGTGACCGCAACCGCGACGATCACGCCAGGGGTGACTCTGATGGAGCCTACGCCCCCAGCAGAGGGCACTCCCCTGGTGAGCGTTGCGGAGACGGGGACTCCCGGAGTCACCACGCCACCCGCGACAACCCCAACCCGGACCGGGAGTTCCCCCCTACTGACGGTATTCCTTGCTGCGGGTGCGCTGCTCCTGCTCGCATCCCGCCGGTCCTGACGGGACCCGGGTAATTCCTCTTTTCGGGTAGTGTCCGGAAGAACGCCGGACCATCTGGCGAAAAGAACGGATGAGCAGGCCAGAGTTCAGGGTGGTTCCTCGTATTCCAGGGCACGCTCACCATGGCAATTCTTTATGCGTATCCCGCCGTACCTGTAGATCACGGGGGTCTGTTCCCCGGGAGTGATTCGTGAAATACATCGTCACCGGGGGGGCCGGGTTCATCGGGTCCCACATCGCAGCGTTCCTGGCACGGGACCACGAGGTGGTCATCCTCGACAACCTGTTCTCCGGCACGGAGGAGAACATCCGGCACCTGCCCGGTTCTCATGCGGTTCAGTTCGTGCATGGCAGTGTCACCGACCTCCCGCTGCTCCGGAAGGTATGTGACGGGGCCCGCGGGGTGTTTCACCAGGCGGCCATTGCATCCGTGCCACGTTCGCTTGAGAATCCCCTTGCCACAAACGAAGCGAACGTCACGGGGACGCTCAATGTCCTCGTCGCAGCGAGGGATGCTGGGGTGAAAAAGGTCGTTTTTGCCTCGTCATCCTCGGTCTATGGCGAGACACCGGTGCTGCCGAAGCGGGAGGAGATGACACCCGCCCCGAAATCCCCGTACGCGGTCTCCAAGCTCGCCGGCGAGTACTACTGCCGTGTCTTTTCTGAAGTTTTTGGGCTGGAATCTGTAGCACTCCGCTACTTCAACGTGTTCGGGCCCCGCCAGGACCCTCAATCTGACTATGCTGCCGTGATCCCGCGGTTCATCACCCGCATCCTGAATAACGAGCCCCCGATCATCCACGGGGATGGGAGACAGACGCGGGACTTCACCTACGTGAGCGATGTGGTCCAGGCGAACGTGAAGGCCATGGAGAGCAGCGCGGACGGGGTCTTCAACATTGCCTGCGGCAGGCGGATCGATCTCCTCGCACTCTGCTCGGTCATCATGGAGAAGACCGGCAATCATCCATCGCTCTCCTTTGCAGATCCCCGGCCCGGGGATGTCAGGGA
>DUGL01000017.1:4453-4858 GCA_013331415.1 Methanoregulaceae archaeon
GGGCTGGAAGAGACGATTGCCTGGTACCGGCAGCGGTGACTGGGTATCTCAATTGTGCCGGCAGGTACCTGTCCTGGTGACGGGGCATCCCGGTGCCGTGAGGTTGCCATCCTCGCGGTTGGCAGGCATGCCCCCGGCTTTACGGCGGAAAGGTATGTTTGTTGAGAGTAACGTAGTATACTTATGCCTCAACAACTCTTCGTCAAGAGGGATCCCTCACAAAGCAGGAAGCATCGGCCATCCTTGCAAGGCTGCGGGAGAAGGCCCGGGATGTCCGATGGCGGGACGGGACCCGGTCTGAACAGTACTGCCTGATCGCCCGTTTCGGTTCCTGGAAAAGGAGAGCTCCGGGATGAGGGCTATCTGGTCTTTGACCTGGAGGATATCGCGGAGATCGGGACCTGA
>DUGL01000003.1:0-288 GCA_013331415.1 Methanoregulaceae archaeon
TCCGGTGCCACTACGCACGGGTATCCCCGTCACACCAGGATGGGAGAGACGATATGCCTCACCATCATCCTGTACAGACGCTGGTTGTCAGACACGGGTGTCCCTGTGGTAATCGTCGTCGAACCGGATGATATCGTCCTCACCGATGTACTCGCCGATCTGGACCTCGATCAGTTCAAGCGGCACAAGGCCCGGGTTCTCAAGACGGTGCACCGCACCGATGGGGACAAAGGTGCTCTCCCCTTTCCTGACGAGGAGATCCTGGCCGTCGATGATCGCCCGTGCCGT
>DUGL01000003.1:304-4132 GCA_013331415.1 Methanoregulaceae archaeon
GTGATCCGCTTGATCCGGTAGGAGGGGCCATCCTCGAGCCGGGTATACGACCCCCAGGGCCGGTGCTCGGTCAGGTGCCGGTCCACCCGGGGATCTCCCTGCGCCTGCAACAGCTCGACCGCCTTCTTCGTCTCTTCAGCCCGGTCCCGGGGAACAATGAACGTGATGTCCCCCGAATCAATGATTGCAGTGTCATGGACGCCGATCGTGATCACCAGGTGGTCCCCGATCACCAGGTTCCGCGAGGAGTCGATCCCCAGGTACTCCCCCGTTACCGCATTCTCATACTGGTTCCTGGGAAATACCGAGTAGAGGGCATCAAACGTGCCGAGGTCACTCCATGCCGCATCAAACGGCACGACCGCTGCCCGCCCGGTCTTCTCCATCAGGCCGTAATCGATGGATACCGAGGGAGCAGCAGCATAGGCCTCGTCAGCCGGACGCGAGAATGCCAGGGCAAGGTCGGGGGCATGCAGGCGGCACTCCGCAAAGAAGAGGTCGGTCGCGAACAGAAACATTCCGCTGTTCCAGAGATACCCCTCCTGCAGGTACTGCACGGCCCGTGCATGGTCCGGCTTCTCGGCGAAGGTATCAACTGCGGATGCACCGCCAAGGTCTTTTCCCGGGCGGATGTACCCGTACCCGGTATGCGGTGACGTGGGCCGGACACCGAACAGGACCAGGTACTCTCCCGCGAGTTCCCCGGCGCGCCTGAACGCTGCGGTACAGGCAGGCCCGTTGGCAACCAGGTGATCGGACGGGAGCACGGCAACCAGGGACGGCCCGGACTCTGCTGCAATCTGCTGCATGCCAAGGTAGACGGCGGGCAGGGTGTTCTTTGCCGAGGGCTCGGCGATGATCGTGCAGTCGCAGCCGGCTTCCGCTGCCTGGTCGCGTGCAATGAACTCCTGCTCCCTGCCCGTGACAACCGTTATCCCGTCAGCTGATGAGAGTGCGAGACCCCGCTGGAGCGTTTTCTGGAAGAGTGACGATCCGTCAATGATCTTCAGGAACTGCTTGGGGTACGAACCGCGGCTGAGGGGAAAGAGGCGGGTGCCGCTCCCGCCGGCAAGGATCAGGGTCTTCATCGGTTTACCATTCCCCTGTGACCCGGAGGCCTGATGGCCGCCTCCCAGAGAACATGCGCCCAACCATCATGGTGCAACCGGCAAGCCCCATCACCAGGAACCATCACCAGGATCATACGACATATTCCCACAGAAACCCGGGTCTCTTCGTGCGAAATACTTGTATCTCCGGACTTATATCCGTTGGCCCCCTGCGTTCTCTGAACAGGAGACCCGGCCCTGGAGCAGGGATGCTGTCGGAGGGCGGGAGGGATGAGGAGTGTCCGGGCAATTTATACTGCTGCATCCCGGACGATGATAACCGGGGCATCTGCCGCATACCCGTAGACAGGGAGGCATCCGGAACAATACCAGTTCACGGTCTCTCCCGATCCTCTGTTTTGGATGACCAGCATGTGGACAAACGTCCTGCTGCCGCAATGGTCGCAAATGCCATAGATTGATTGAACTGCCATGATGCCACCTTATAGTATTTCCCTTATATTTTTCCCCTGATAAATGTTTTGCCGCAAGCAATCCGACAGAGCAGTAATTTTATGGCAGTATGTAGTGATCCGGGTTCATTCCTGCACCTTTGGAAAAGATAGTCGGACTACCCAAAACGACCGAAGGAGCGGCCGGGAGAGACAACGAACAAGGCCGGTCACAGGAACAGGAAGCAGGACATGAGGCATGGCGGTGCAGGGGAATGCGGGTGGGCAGTCTTCCGGCAGACCCTCCCCCGCGATCCCGGAAACCCATATGAAGAAGAACGCCCCACATCCATTCCTATGGTGACCCCTGCCGCGATCCGGGAGGCTGCTCTCCTCCTCCTCGGGAAGATCATCCGCACACCGCTCGTCTATTCGCCGACCTTTTCCGGGATGACCGGGGCGGAGGTGTACCTGAAACTCGAGGCGATGCAGAAAGCAGGATCGTTCAAGGTGCGGGGCGCTGCAAACCGGATCCTCTCGCAGCGGGAGGGGATTGGAAACCAGGGGGTGATCGCGGCATCGGCAGGAAACCATGCCCAGGGGGTGGCGGTCGCCGCCGGGATCGCCGGGGCACCGGCAACGATCGTGATGCCCGTCTGGGTCTCGCCGGGAAAGCAGGAAGCTGCGGCAGGGTACGGTGCCCGGATCATCCTCAACGGCTCAACGCTCCAGGAGAGCATCGACCATGCCATGAACCTTGCAGCGGAACGGTCGATGACCTTCATCCACCCCTACAATGACGAGGCCGTTATTGCCGGCCAGGGCACCATCGGGCTCGAGATCCTCGAGGACCTCCCTGATACCGGCAGCATCGTCGTCCCGGTGGGCGGCGGCGGCCTGATCGCCGGGATAGCCACCGCGGTGAAGGCCATCCGGCCGGACATCCGGATTATCGGGGTGCAGGCGGCAGCCTGCCCGTCCGCTGCAGCCGCCCGCGAGACCGGCGGGCCGGCCACGGTCACCGCCCACCCGACCATCGCAGACGGCATCCGGGTCACGCGGACCGGCGACCTGACCTGGCCTGCAATCCGGGACCTCGTCGATACCATCGTGCTCGTCGATGAAGCGGCGATGGTGAACGCCATCTCCGCTCTCCTCGAGCGAAAGAAGGTCCTGGCCGAAGGAGCCGGGGCAGCCCCCCTTGCCGCCCTGCTCTCCGGCGCGGTCACCCCTGCCCCGGGCGAGAAGATCGTTCTCGTCATCAGCGGGGGGAACGTCGATGCCTTCCTGCTCGAACGGATCATCAGGAAGGGGCTCTATGACTCCGGCCGGGTCCTGCAGTGCACCTTCGAGATCGAGGAGGGGGTGCGGGCTCTGCCCCACCTCCTCTCCCTGGTCGCCGCTGAAGGCGGGACGATCTCCCGCGTGGAGCAGGAGCGGATCACCCCGGATCTCCCGCTCCACCTGATCCGGGTAACGCTCGAGATCGAGGTCCGCGGACCCCGCCACGGGAGACGGGTCATGGCAGCCCTGGAAACGGCAGGCTATCCCATGAAAGTGCCGATCCAGGGAACAGGTACCCACCCCTGATTGCCCGCACAAGGTCTGTCGGTAGACCGGGTAACCGTCTGTGGCTGGGCCTGCACCGTACCAGGGTATATCCCCTACAGGTCCCGGACTTTTCGACCGGCACGCCGGCCGGCAGGCCTGTCCGGCCCTGGCGACCCTGCACCCGGCTGCATATCGCCAGGAGGAGCGGGCCGATCATGGCTCTGGCCCCCTCAGCCTGTTCCCCCGGAATCTCCCCTGTCCCCGGACACGGCTGGAGGCTCCCATCCGTCGCATCCCTTATCATTCTCCCGGCCAAAGAGTAGGATCTGAGAGCATGGCGCACGACCAGCATCCCTACCAGCAGCTGATCGAGGCTTTTGATCCCGCGGCGATTGCAAAAGACCTTGTCATCGTCTCCCTCTGGCTGGTCGCTGCCATCCTCTGCATCTATCTCCCGGTACTGGACCAGTCCTTTCTCCGGGTCGTCTTTGCCCTCCCCGTGGTCCTCTTTATCCCCGGGTACGTTCTTATCGCAGCCCTCTTTCCGGGAAAGGCGGATCTCGACGGGATAGAGCGGCTCGCCCTCTCGTTCGGTCTCTCGATCGCCATCGTCCCCCTGATCGGCCTCGTGCTCAACTACACCCCGTGGGGGATCCGGCTCGACCCCATCGTCGTCTCACTCGTGATCTTTGCAGCGGCCATGGTCCTGGTCGCCCAGTACCGCCGCTCACTCCTCCCGCCGGATGAACGGTTCACCGTCCCGTTCAGCGCCCTGG
>DUGL01000003.1:4262-4692 GCA_013331415.1 Methanoregulaceae archaeon
GGTTGGCGAAGAGCAGTCCCTGATCATCGGGATCGGGAACCACGAGTACAGAAATGTCACGTACACAGTCGAGACCATCCTCCTGAACATGACCTTTGACCCGGCAACAAACACCTCTTTTATCAACGCCTACCAGCCGCTCGACACGTTCTCTGCAACCCTCGCCCACAACGAGACGCGGGAGTTCCCGTACAGCTTCACGGTTGCCAGCCAGGAATACAACCGGCTCCAGTTCCTGCTCTTCAACGAGACCGTGCCGTCCGCGGCGGTGACCAGGCAGGATCGAATCAATGCCAGTTACCGGGACCTGCACCTGTGGATAACCGTGCGTGCACCTGGTGCTCCAGCGTGAAAAAAGCGAACGGGCAGTCCCGAACCTGGCTCCCTGGAGACCGGGAGCACTCCCGGTGCACCAGCCCGATCATGGCGT
>DUGL01000003.1:4744-5210 GCA_013331415.1 Methanoregulaceae archaeon
TGCCAAGCGCAGAATCAAGGATGTCCTGCAGCTCGTTCACCCGGAAATGCACCACCAGATCATCGCTTCCCGGCCCGGCCTGCACCTGCTCGATCGTGCAGGGCGACTGGAGACCTGCCGCCAGGATCATGCCGGTGATACTGCAGACCGGGCAGGGTGCGAGCAGGCAGACTCCGGGGGACTCCTCCCGGACACTCCGGCACCCTGCAATGAGGAGAAAATTCCGGAAGCTGACCACGATGGCATCTCCGTCCGCCAATGCCGTGACCGATTCCGCTACCTCGAGGAGATCTTCTCCCGTCTCCCGGACGGCCATGAGCAGGTCCGGCATGCTCCCCGGGATCACGAGAGACCCCTCGAAGAGGGTGAACAGCGGGGAGCCGGAGGGGACCGAGAGCACCCCGCGGCCATCCCCTGCAGTGTAGAAGCTCGTATCATCCGTTATCGCGACCGGGCGGTACGCTGA
>DUGL01000114.1 GCA_013331415.1 Methanoregulaceae archaeon
GGATGTGCATGTTGTACCTTTAATATCCTCTCGGGCAGACATCATACCTGTATGCCTGATTCGGCGCAGAGGGACCCCCCGGGACGGGTACCGTACGCGGTACTGGGATGCGGCAGCACGGGATACTACGTTCTCCAGGAACTCCGTGCCGGTGCGGAGAGCATCCTCGTGATTGACAAGAGTGCCGACCGCGTCCGGGAGCTCCGTGACCAGGGCATTGAGGCGATCTGCCGTGATATCGCGAGCCCCGAACTGGCATCCGGCCTGCCGGCAATCGGGATTGCCTTTGTCCTCTCGGGGGACCCCCTGGCCAACCTTGCTGCAGTCCGGACACTCCGGGAACGGGACCCCCATGTCCGGATCATGGCGAAGGCAGTTGACCCGCTGATCGCCAGGAAACTAGAGGATGCCGGCGCAGATTTTGTCCTCAACCCGACCCAGGTGATGGCAAAGGCTGCTGTGTACCAGATCCAGAAGATCCATGCAAACNNGGGATCATCACCCATAAGAACCCTGACCCCGACGCCATATCGAGCGCACTCGCCCTTGCGGTCATCGCACAGCATGCCAACCCGAACCGGCTTGCCTGCCGGATCTTCTATGACGGAGTCATCGGTCACCAGGCGAACCGCACGCTCGTCAACCTGCTCGATATCACGATGGAGAAGATGGAGCCCCAGGCCATCCAGGACTGCACCTACCTTGCGCTGGTGGACTCCCCTGCCCCGGGGGTGAACAACTCGCTGCCGCCACGGACCCGGGTACATATCGTGATCGATCACCACCGCGATGGCCAGCAGCCCGAATCCGGTGCCACGTTCATCGATAACCGGCCGGGACTCGGTGCGACCGCAAGTATCCTTGCCCAGTACCTCCAGGAGCTCGATATCTCGGTCGACAAGCGGGTCGCGACCGGGCTCCTGTACGGGATACGGTCGGATACCCGTGACTTCTCGCGCAACGTCACCCCGCAGGACCTGAACAATGCGGCATTCCTCCTCCCCCTGACGGATGCCGATCTCCTCGACCAGATCATGTCCCCCTCGCTCTCCGAGGAGACGCTTGCCGTGCTCGGCACGGCTATTACCCGCCGGAAGATCCAGAGCGGGTACCTCTTTGCCAATGTCGGGTACGTGCGGAACCGCGATGCCCTGCCCCAGGCTGCCGACCTCCTGATCACCCTCGAGGGGGTCAATACCGCCCTCGTGTACGGTATATCTGAGGAGGCCATCATCATGTCGGCCCGGAACCGGGATGTCCGGCTCCATATCGGCAATGTGCTCCGGGAGGCGTTCGGGGATATCGGGGACGCAGGAGGGCATCCGAACATGGCGGCGGCGACCATCCCGCTCGCCTGCTTCTCCCGGGTCAGGAACAAGGAGGAGCTCCTCTCCCTGGTCGTGGACCCCCTCCTCTCCCGGTTTGCGGCAATCACCGGCCTTGAGAACGAGGGCAGGAATGGAATTTGAGGAGTGGGAGCCGTACTACGAGGAGATCCTCGCGTACTTTGCATTCCCGCGGGAGGGAGACGAGGAGGCTGCCCGCGTCCTCGCATCCCTGCTCTCCCGTGACAACTGCGCTGATCTTGCTGCCCTCTGTTCGGGCAATACCGTGACGGTCTGCGGGAATGCCCCCTGCTTACGGGACGAGCTGGGCCGGATCACGGGGAGTGTCTTTGCTGCGGATGCTGCGGCGGAGGTTCTCCTGCAGGCCGGGATACGGCCGGATGCAGTCTTTACCGACCTTGACGGGGCCACCGATGCCTTTCTCGCGATGAACCGGGAGGGGTCCGTGATGGTTATCCATGCCCATGGTGACAACATCCCCCTGCTCCGCTATTGGGTCCCCCGGTTCCCGGGAACGATCGTCGGCACCACCCAGGCACGGCCGTTCCCCCCCCTCCATAACTTCGGGGGATTCACCGATGGTGACCGGGCGGCATTCGCAGCCCATGCACTCGGTGCCGTTCGCATTGTCTTCGCGGGCTTTGACCTCGATGACCAGGACGTTGACTACATGAAACGGGGAAAACTCCAGTGGGCACGCAGGCTGCTCCGGCTCATCGGTTATGCCTGCTGATGCCCTGATCATTGACGGGTACGTGGACGAGCCTGCATGCCTGGGTGTCCCCCCCTACCTCTCGCCCTACATCCGGACACTCGCCGGGGTGTTTCTCTCCCACGGGATGGAACCCCGGTACTTCACGATAGACCAGGTCCGCAAAAACCCGGAGCTCCTCGCTCCCCCCCTCGATGCACGGGTTGCGGTGATGGTTGCCGGGGTGACGGTCCCGGGCGCCTACCTCGGGGGGACCCCTGCCACCCTCACCGAGATCCAGCAGATCGGTGCACGGCTCAGGGGGATAGACCGGCTCCTTGCCGGCCCTATCGCGTTCGGGTATGCATCAGGAGGAGGCAGAAAGGCGGTCCGGAGAGCGATCTCCGGGTTTGACCAGATCCTGACCGGGTCCCCTGCGGAAGCGCTCGATGCCTGGATCGCTTCAGGGAAGACCCACGGTGACCAGTCATATGGGCGATCCGACCCCTGGAGTT
>DUGL01000032.1 GCA_013331415.1 Methanoregulaceae archaeon
CACAACGGATCCTTGCGGTTGCTGATCTCCACCTTGGGATCGAGTCTGACCTCGACAGGCACGGCCTCCATTTCAGGAGCAGGACCAAAGAACGACGGGAACGGCTCGAAGCCTGCATACGGGCCACCTCACCTGACATCCTGGTCGTGCTCGGGGACCTGAAGCACGGCGTCCCGTTCACCACGCGGCAGGAGCACCGGGAGATCCCCCAATTCATCGATATGATCCGATCGCTCGTCCCGGTCAGGCTGGTGCCGGGTAACCATGACGTCGGGATTGAGCACTTCTTTGATCCGGCTGAGCTGCTGCCCAAGGAGGGTGCGGTGATCGATGGTGCAGGGTATGTTCATGGGCACATGTATCCTGATCCGTCCCTTGCCGGGATGCTGATTATCGCCGGACACCACCATCCGGTGGTAAGCCTCAGGGACGAGGTAGGATGCGCTTTACGGTCCCCTGCGTACCTCTTCTCGCCGCTTGATGGAGCGTGTCTCGGGTTTCCCGCGGTGACTGAAGGGGGATCTGCCAGCCGGGTCATCTTCATCCCTGCATTCAATGAGCTGACCGGCTATGACATTCAGAAGACACTTCGGGACCCGTTCAGCCCGCTTTCGCGGTGCATGAGGAGAGAGGAAGCCGAAGTGCTGCTGGCAGATGGCACGTTCATCGGCCCGGCATCAGCCCTGGAGGGACATGAGCCCAATCCAGAATCTTGACCCACGGATTCAGGCATGCATCCGTGCCCGCGGATTTGAGGAGTTCTCAGAGATCCAGAACCTGGCCATACCCCGGGCTGCCGAGGGGAAGAACCTTGTCCTGATCGCACCGACCGGTACAGGGAAGACCGAGAGTGCCATGATCCCGGTCTTTGACGGGATGCTCTCGCAGCGGTCGGCCGGTTTTACAACGCTCTATATCACCCCGCTCCGCTCCCTGAACCGGGACATGCTCGGGCGTCTCTCGTGGTGGTGCCGGGAACTGGGGATCAGCGTCGGGGTCAGGCATGGTGATACGAGCACCACCGAGCGGAGGAAACAGGCGCTCTCCCCACCCGAACTCCTGATAACCACCCCTGAGACGCTCCAGGCACTCTTCATGGGCAAAGTCCTGCGGAAGCATCTTGGGAACATCAGGTACGTGGTGATCGATGAGATCCACGAGCTTGCCGGGAGCAAACGGGGCGCCCAGCTCGCGGTTGCACTTGAACGACTCGTCCCCTATGCAGGGGAGTTCCAGCGGATTGGTCTCTCGGCCACGGTTGGCAACCCGGAGGAGATGGGCACATTCCTCTGCGGTAAGCGCGACTTCTCCATCCTCTCGGTCCCGGTAACCAGGAATCTCCAGATTGCCGTGGAATTTGCCGGTGACAGCTTCGAGAACCAGGCAAAATGGATTGCGGATGCCATCGATCGGCACGGATCCACGCTGATCTTTGTGAATACCCGGGTCACCGCTGAGGCGCTGGGCCACCAGCTCTACAGCCGCGGGGATATCGAGGTCCACCATGGGTCTCTCTCGCGGGAAGTGCGGATCGATGCCGAGGAGCGGTTCAAGGCAGGTGAGATAAAGGGCCTGATCTGCACCTCGTCCATGGAGCTCGGGATCGATATCGGACATATCGAGCATGTCATCCAGTTCGGGTCTCCCCGGGAAGTCTCCCGTCTCGTCCAGCGGGTCGGGAGGGCCGGGCACCAGCTGCATGCAACCTCCCGGGGGACCATCCTTGCCCTCGGGTTCGATGACCTCCTTGAATCGCTCGTTATCGCACGGCGGGCACGGGCAGGGGAGGTCGAGGACGTAACAGTGCACCGGAACCCGGCTGACGTGCTTGCAAACCAGGTAGCCGGGCTCGTCGTCGAGTACGGGAGCATTACGATACCGGAGGTCAGCAAGATCCTCGAGCGGACCTCAGTCTTTACCGGGTCCGGGACCCTCCTTGACGAGGTGTGCTACCAGATGGCAGGTCACCGGCTCATCCGGCTGGACGGGGATCGGATAAGCACCACGATGCGTGCCCGGCGGTACCTGGCCGGAAACCTCTCGATGATCCCTGATGAGAAGAAGGTGAAGGTCTTTGACATGATCTCGCGAAAGACCGTCGCCACGCTCGATGAGTCCTTCGTGGTGAGCTCGGTGTATACCGGGGCGGTCTTCATCACCAAGGGGCAGCTCTGGCGCGTTCTCGACATGGATGAAGGGCGGATCACGGTCGAGCCGGCACGCCGGGTCAAGGGGGAGCTTCCCTCGTGGGAAGGGGAGCAGATCCCGGTACCGTTTGCGGTTGCACGGGAGGTCGGGGCACTCAGGAGGAGCCGGAGGTTCTCTTCCTATCATACGACCCCCGCAGCGGCAGCATTTGCTGCCGCCTTCCTCGGTGAAATGGATAAGAACCGGAGCCTTATTGCCACTGACCAGCTGATCGTCCTTGAGGATGCCCCTGAAGGGGTGGTCTGCAACATCTGTGCCGGCCACCGGGCCAATGAGGCACTCGGGCGGGTCATCTCGGTCCTGCTCTCTGCCCGGTTCGGGACAACGGTCGGGATCGAGATCGATGCGTACCGG
>DUGL01000184.1 GCA_013331415.1 Methanoregulaceae archaeon
ACCGAGGGTTGATATCCCTTGGGCCATCCCATATACTGGTATGGCCTTCCTGCCCTCCCGGATGCAGGCATACCTGCTCCTGCTCTCCGCAGTGCTCGTGATTGGAACCGTAAGCATGATGGCGTTGGAAGGACTGGCGCCGTTTGATGCCTTCTACTTCATTGTCGTGACAATCGCAACGGTAGGGTATGGGGATATCACGCCGTCCAGCATGTACGGGAAGGCACTGGCAATTATCCTGATCATTGCCGGGGTCGGGACCTTTGTCGCCGTCATTGCCGACCTGGTCGAGACATTCCTCTCCCGCGAGGAGCGCAGGGCACGGAAAAGAAAGATCAACATGATCATCGGGCTCTTCTTCTCCGAGATTGGCACCGACCTCCTCCGTCAGCTCTCATCCTGTGATCCCTGTACCACGGATATCCGGGGCGCCCTCCGGATCACCGCAGGGTGGACCTCCGCTGATTTCGCCCGGTTGCGGCGGGTGCTTGCCGGCCGGCAGTACTGCATCACAGCCAGGAGCGTCGATCTCCCCGATCTCAAGCGGGTCCTCTCGGAAAAGAGAGCATTCTTCCTCTCGCTCCTGGAAAATCCCGTGATATTCGAGCATGACTCGTTCACCGAGACGCTCCAGGCCTTCTTTCACCTGACAGAAGAGCTCATGCACCGGAGAGACGTCTCGTCCCTCCCTGCGCCTGATATCGCCCACCTGGTCCACGACATCAACAGGGGCTACACCCTCCTCATCCACGAATGGGTGATGTACATGGAGCACCTGCACGAGAACTACCCGTACCTCTTCTCCCTTGCCATCCGGACAAACCCGTTCGACCCGGATGCAACGGTAGCGATCACCGGACTGGAGTCGTAGTATCAGCAGACCGTCAGACTGGATTATCCGGGAACGGTAATCCCGGAGAAACAGAAGGATTGGATACTCGTGCCACCGCATATGACCGCGTGACGATGGATCCATCATCATCTCTGAGGATGGTGCACCTTAGCATGGTGCACGTACCCGGCCATATACCCGGTCCAGTCTCTCCAATACCTGATTATCACTGATTACGTGTTCATCCTGAAGGAATGGGGGATTCTATCAAATTAGTGAAATCATGGAGTGGGACGGAAGGGGAACTGGCCTGGTACAGGATTCATCGTTACTGCCCGATATGGACGAGCATCTCCTCGAGGCTCGGGAAGTGGGATTCGACCCGCTCGATACTACCCCCCGCTGATGCAATGGCTGCGGTGGCAGCATTCATCGCATCGACACTGTCCACCCTGACCACCGCGTATCCAGCCTCGGTCGTGTACGGCGGGAGATCCCTGATATCCCCGGGTCTCTCGGCGGTGAACCAGATGCTGTAGCTGATCGAGCCAAACTGCTTCCGGAGCTCGTGCATGCTCCCCATGGCAACGATCCGCCCGCGGCGGAGGATCATCACCCGGTCGCAGATCGCCTCGACCTGGCTGAGGTTATGGGCGGAGAGGACCACAGTCTTCCCCTTCTCCGGGAGGTGTTTCAGGTAGGAGATGATGAACCGGGAGGTCATGGGGTCAAGGCCGGACGTGGGCTCATCGTAGATGAGGAGGGAGGGGTCATGGAGGAGCGATCGGGCGATGGCGACCTTCCGCTTCATCCCCTTGGAGAATTCAGCCAGCCGCTTCCCGTCCGGCTGGAGCGCGAGTGCGGTGAAGAGGGCATCGCTCCGCTCCCTGATCTGGCGGGAGGTCAGGCCGTAGATCTCGCCAAAGAAGGAGAGGTAGGCATCAGCCTTCATCGTCTCGTAGAGGCGGGATTCTTCCGGGAGGTACCCGATAAGCGCCTTGATGCGGTGCGGGTCCGCCCCGACATCGATGCCCTGCACCCGGAGACTGCCGGAGGTGGGGGTGACGAGCCCGGCAAGGATCTTCAGGAGCGTTGTCTTCCCTGCACCGTTATGCCCGATCACCCCGATGATCTCGCGTTCGTTGAAGGTGAAACTGATATGGTCGAGGGCGAGAACCCCGGGATACTCTTTTGAGAGCGCTTCTGCCTGTATCATGGGCACTACTCATTCCTGCACCTGCAGGCTCATATAGGTGCTGAACCTACCATTCTTGAACGGCTGGGGGATCGTGCACTGTCAGAAAATACCGTGAGCAACCTGGGCCAGATTCTGACGATTGCACGCTGGGAAACAAAGCGATCGCTCGCCATTACCGGGAAAAATATCCTCCCTGCTGCCATCATCCTCCTCATCCTCCTGGGTGCTGCCACCCTCCTTTCGAGCCAGAGCGGAATCCACCTTCAGAATAATATATATACCGTCGGAACGGACGATCCGGAACTGGCTGCCCTCCTCTCTGCCGATCCCCGGTTCACCGTGTACAGGGGAGAGCGCTTCACCCTGCTCCGGAACCGCGATGCATTCGATATCACGGTCGTACGGAGTGCGGTATATATCAGTCCCACGGAACGGGGCACCGCAGCAGCCGTCGCCCTTGAACGGGTTCACGACCAGTACAAGAATTCCCTGTACAACCGCGAAGAGGACCTCTTTGCCGCCTACCCGCTCTGGATCGACCTGGTCCCCGTGGTGAGCGAACTGGACTTCTCTGCAGCCGAGTCCGGGACCCGGGTTGCAGCCCCCCCCCGGCGCGGGCCCCTGATCGTACCGGAAGGTCCGGTCGCGTTCGTACCCCCGCCTGATCCCGGGATCGGGATGACGGCAGAAGATCTCCGTGCCGGCATCACTGAAGCACCGGATCCCGCGTTGCCGATCTTCCGGTATACCGGGTATGTGAGCGGGGACGAGGCCACGGCACCCTATAAAACACCCTCCCAGCTCTCGCCACCCCTCCCGTTTGACTCGATCATCCTGGTCTTCATGTTCATCTTTCCCCTCTACTTCGTTGCACAGTTCTTTATGATGAGCATCATGAACGAGCGGATCGAGCGGCAGGGAGAGGCACTCCTCTCAGCCCCGGTGCACCCGTGGGTGGTGATATCCGGAAAAGCACTCCCGTATGGTATCGCGATGCTGGTGATATCGGC
>DUGL01000139.1 GCA_013331415.1 Methanoregulaceae archaeon
ACCCGGCGCCGGGTCCTGGCCGGCCACGACGCCACGAACCAGGCGGCAGAGACCCGGCGTATCAGCCCCGCCGCAGGAGCCGGCGGGCAAGATTCGAGATCAAAAACCCGGTGCCGAGCATCCAGACGCCGAAGAAGTCCCGCGTTCACAAACGAGAGCGGCTGGTCGGGGAACTGGGCGTCCCGGACATTGCGAAGCGAGTAGTACGCGAGGAGCAGCCAGACCGTTGCGACGAACGACTGGGCGACCACCGAGATCCAGAGACCGAGTGAGGCGAAGACGTAGCTGAAGCCGTACAGGAGCACGCTCGTCAGGCTCGCGGTGAAGAAGTTGATCACCGCACCGTGGTTGAGCACTCCTGCAGCTGCGGGATGAGCATCACCCCGGCGAGAAACGCGAGGGTCATGATTGCCAGGTCCTGCCAGCTCATTCGTCATTCACTCGATGGTATCCTCGCGGGATACCTGTCCTGCAGAAAGGTATCGACCGCTCCGCATATCAAGAGATAGTTCCTGCATTCCCGGGAGCGGACCCCCCGGTCCATAGGTGAAAAAATAGTATTCGTGAAAAAGGTAATGCCCGCGTGTCGGGTAAAAGATGAGATGTTTTTCTAAAACGAAGAAGTATTCGCTATGAAGGTGAAACCGGGCGGCGTATCAGGGATTACTGATGATATAATTAATTGATGCGACTACTTCGTCGATCTTCTCCATCGAGATATGCCCAAGAGTTCGATCGATAATCGAAGAGTCAGCCGTGAACAACTTATTAGGTCGGATGAAACTCGTGCGAGGCAATGATCCCTCAATAAAGTCACGTGATTCGAGAAGAATAGAATAAGGATCGCCATATGATTTGCTTGTTATCTGACAGAGGATTATATCATCCCCGATTAAAGAAGCAATCACGAATGCCGGTCGGTTCTTTGCACCAGATACGTCAGAAAACGGAAACAGGATACGGACAATGTCGCCTTTTACAGGTCTGCCCACGCCTCATCCTCCTCAGGGCTGAGCCAGTCTTTAGCAAGGGAGGCCTCACTCATGAGGAGTGTCTCGGATCTCTTTCGTGCCTGTAATTCCGGGATGCCACATTCCATAGCCTTGTCAGATACTCCCTCATCTGCCATAAAAGGGTTGTATCCGGTTCCTTCGAGATCGCCTTCCCGTATCTGGAAGAGGTCAAGAGGAATGGTGTAACCGGTACCTGTCTCCTGCCAAGGGCGGAAGCGGTGAGAAAGTGAACTGATTGCTGTTGCGGAATTTTTTCGGAGGATATCGAGGGCTTCAAGAAAAATCCCTTTCTCCTCATCAGTAAAAAGTCCCCGATCGGCCTTTCTCATCGGTTTGAATCGATACGTGACCGTGTCAGCAGAGGGGCTGATTCTCCGGACCTGCACATACTCATTGGAACATGAGGTCAGGGCATAGGCAATTGGGGGGACTGGACCAAACGGCATCCGTATGTATTCATCTTCCAAGAGGGTCGCACCAGTACGGTTGTATATGGAAAGATCAACGAAAAAAACAAATTTCATTAATTTTGTTCGTCCAATATCAGGATACTCTTCAATTGCAAAGAGAATGGCATTAATTTGTTTATTTTTCTTCATAACGCCCATCATGGGATAATTGGTATACCAGCTATATAATATTCAGGGAAAGTAACGGTGAGAGATCAGGGCTTAATGAACCAAAAAATTGTCCCAACCAGAAATTAAAAGTGGATCCCGTCACGAACCCGGCCCCTCCACGATCATGATCTCCTTCTCCGCCACTCCTCCATATCGGCAAGGATCGCCTCGTCCACCGTTGCAGTCCCTTTCTTCCCCTTCGTCCCCACGGTGAACTTGTCAAACGAACCATGGAGGATGCTCTCCTGCGAGAAGATGGACGCTATACAGCCCCACTTCTCCGGATATTCGGTAGAGATGAAATACACTATCCGGGCGGTTGTTGCGGTATCGATGGGCAGCGGTTTCTTCGTGCAATCGTGAGCGGTTCATGGTCATACGCCATCTGCGCCAGGCGCCTGACGACATCATCTCGCGGGGATTCTGCTTGAGACCGTCCAGGAGTGCCGTTGTCTCTCCACTCATCCGGATCGTTGTAGCCCGGACCATATTTCCCTGTATATTCCAGTTTATCGTGATATACGAATCGGAGGACGATTTCACCTGGCGCTGACCCGGGGGGACGACAGCCGGAAGAACCTTCCGACCTGCTCTGCCGTGCCGGAGCTTCGGGACGCGATCGGGCAATCGCGGGGAACCTCCTGTTATGCCAATCCCACGATGACCGGTGTCCGTGAGGGGGGTGCACCCCGTGGTGAAAACCAGGGAGCGGGTCACCCTTCCATCCGCTGCTCCTTCCCGTATTCAACGTACGAGTAGATCACCATGTACACGGAGATAATGAGTATCGGGACGATGGCGAACCAGAGTGCATACTGCCCGGCAAAGGCCCCGGCCATGGCGATGACCCCGGCGATCTTGAAGAGGAGTCCGCCCCGTTCGTGGGTCTTCTTCCAGACTGAAGCGCTGCTCAGGGTCCAGGGGGTGCGGATCCCGACGAACCAGTTCTGCTCCGCACGCTCGACCAGGAACCCCAGGTAGATGAACAGGATCCCGAAGACCGGGGGGAGCAGGACGTTCGGACTGATCAAAAACCCCAGCCCCCAGAGGAGGACCTGGAGCTGGATGACGAACAGGAAGGCAGCAAACACGAGGATGAACCCCTCATAGTACGCCCTGAACTTCGGGTAGTTCGCCCGCAGCGGGTCGATTCTGGGCAGCACGAAGAAGAGTGCCGTGCAGGCAGCCATCACCAGCGGGATGACTGCCACGCCCCAGAAGCGGGGGAGGTACCCGTCCACCTCGCCATCGAAGTTCCAGTGCGAGGGGATCAGGTCGGGGAGGTCCGGGTATACGATGACGGTGATCGCGACCGTCAGGATGAATATGGCCAGGATCCCGGAGCGGACCAGGTTCATGGTACCCCTATAGGGAGCCCGGAGATATGAGCGTATCCGGGAAGACCGGGACGTGCCGGGTCGATGGTCACCTTCCCGGGGTCTTCCCGGGCAGGGGACGGGACGGTGGGGGTGATACGCAGCGATGCCATCCCCCTGGATAGCGGGCTGATGATACGTCGGGGCGGGGGAGCTCGATGCGGTGAACCAAGATCGGTGCACGTTCCCGTGAGCGTACTCGCCGCAGTACCCGGAAATACCGTGGCTCCTGGCAACGTATGCCGGGATCAGGTGCTGTACATTCTTCGCGAGGGAGATCCTTCGCACGCTCTTCCCAGGGTATGCCCGTGAACCGGAAACGGAGCTCATGGCGGTTTGATTGAACCCCTCACAGGGTGTGCGGACCCATCAAAAAATGAACGAGACGACAGCCCGCTCCTCACGGCGTAACGCCCAGGAAGACGAACGGCTCTGCCTCCCTGAAGAGGCGGGCGGTGTCGCCGGCATAGAAGATGTCGGGCCTGACCGGGAGCATTTTTGGGGGGGCCCCGAACGAGAGATCGATATGGTCGAACTCCACCCAGAAGATGTTCGGCGTCATCGTGGACTCGAAGAAGTAGACCCTGCGTTTGTGGTCGGCAACAGTCCTCCAGATGGTGGTCGAGATGTTCGGCTGACCGGGGACCTGGACCCCGAACGGTACCGAGACGTTCCGGATCACGCTGAAGACGCCGGCGATCGCGGCCTGGATGTCCCCGGTCTTCGGGAGGCGGGTGGTATAGTACCAGGCCCTGGCGAACCGGTCCGGCGCCTGGACCGAACCCGGGAGGTTCTGCGGACTGCCAAACCATGTCCAGTATTCGTTCAGGGCAAGCTGCTTCTCATAGTGCGGTGAATTCGTCATGACGATGGAGGACCGGTCATGGTGAATCGCCAGGTTCCCGTCGATGTACTCGATGATCGCACTGTCGCCTGCTGCATCCGAGAGCGAGAGGTGGACGGTCGCATCCTGGCCCCTCCCGGGCACCGGGGGAGTACGGGGGACAAACTCCTCGTTCCGGAGACCGCTGACCGCCTCTTCGACGGTTGCATAGGTGTCGAGGACGTACTGCGCCCAGAGGGAGAGGGAGAGCCCCGGCTTCGTCCCGTCATAGGGAGGATACACCGATTCGGCGAGCCAGAGGACGTTTGCGACCAGCCCCCGCTCGTTCATACCGTCGGTTGTGCTGTTGTCATACCCTGAGGCGATGACGCTGCCGTACTGCGAGGTCCACGAAAAAGAATTCCGGCCTGCCCTGCCGTCCCGCTGCATCCCTGCCGGGAATGCCCAGAGGCTGGTGTGCATATCCTCGAACCAGTCCATGGTCCTCCCGGTGATGACGATGCCGTCCTCCCCGTGGTAGAGGATCCGGGAACAGGCTTCAGTGATCGTTCCATCCGCGTTCATACGCTCCTCCCTGAGATATCCCCGAAGGCAGGCCCCCGATAGCCCGGGGGTCCCTTGGGCGTGATTGAGTACCATGGAGATCGGGGTATCAATACTCCAGGTTTCCTTTCCTGCGCCGGACAGAGATCACTTCGATGATCAGAGTAGTATGAGCGATGAGAAGGGTCACCCGATAGTCACCGGAGCGAAGGCGGTACCGTGGTTGATGTTTCGGGGAATCCCTCACCTTCCGGACATCCCACCGTGCATAGTCGAGATCCTGTGCGAAACCCTCCAGGGCATCCAGAATCCGGGAAGCA
>DUGL01000220.1 GCA_013331415.1 Methanoregulaceae archaeon
GATCTCAGGGAACCTGCTGGCAGTCATGATCGTGCTTGCCGGGGTTCTGGTCGCGGTTGTGCTCTTCTTCATCGTTGGCTGGCTCCAGAAGAAAGCCGATACAACGCATACACAGCTCGATGATATCATCATCGCTGCTCTCGGGACTCCGGCCATCATTGCATCGATGGTGGTATCCACGTTCTTCGCGCTGCAGGTCGCCGAGCTTCCGCCCAACCTCGAATGGCTCGTAGACAGCAAGTACTTCGATGCGATTTACATCCTGCTCGGGGCCTGGGTTGTCTCGACATTAGCCTACAATATCATCACCACCTATGGCTCGCGACTGGCCGGAAAGACCGAGACCGATATCGATGACCGGATGGTCGCGCTTGGATTGATCGTCACCAAGTACCTGATCTGGTTTATCGCCCTCATGCTCATTCTCTCAGTGCTCGAGTTCGATATCACCCCGCTGCTTGCAGGAGCCGGGATCGTGGGTATTGCCTTTGCGCTGGCTGCACAGGACATCCTCTCGAATTTCCTCGGCGGGGCAATGATTGCGGTTGACCGCCCCTTCCGGGTCGGTGACCGGATCAAGATCGATGAGTACTATGGCGATGTTATCAGCGTGGGACCGCGGAGCACCCGGCTGAAAACCCTCGACAACCAGATTGTGACGGTCCCCAACACGAAAGTCATCAACAGCTTCGTCATCAACTATGCACTGCCTGACGTGATGATGAAGGTGCGGGTCAATGTGGGGGTTGCCTACGGGAGCGATGTCCCGAAGGTGAAAGAGGTCCTGCTCGGGCTCGCACGGGAGGTGGCAGAACTCTACCCGTTTGTCCTCACAGCCCCCGAACCGATCGTCTACTTCCTCGAGTTTGCCGATTCGAGCCTGAACTTCCAGCTGATCGTCTGGTGCAATGACTATACGAAAATCTGGGACACGAAAGATGCGATCAATACACGGATCCACCAGCGGTTTGCCGAGGAAGGAATCGTCATCCCGTTCCCGCAGCGGGATCTCCACCTCAAACGATCCTGATCCTTTTTCCCGGCATCCCAGACTTCTTTTTCGAAGAGAGCTGCTCTTTTTTTCCCGGATCTACCCAGGCCTCAGGAAGAGAGCATGTTCAGGTCCTTACCGGCCCCTTTCCCCTGACGTTCACGAACTCACGAAAGTGCAGGGCTGAAAAGATGTTCAAATTCCATGAGCCACACCCCATTTGAATTATGAAGCTTCCAGCAGGTACCCGCTCATGAAGAGAGGAGGTCCGTGTTTCCCACAGACCTGCGGCACGGTTATCCACGTATCAGACACCAGGATGCCCTTCTCCAAACAGCAGAGAACGCGAACCCTTTATCACGATTCCCGGAGAGTTCTCCTCTATGTTCGGGGTCTCATCGTTCTGCCTTCACAACGAACCGCTCTCCCGTGCCCTCGACCAGCTCGCGCCGGTGACCAGCTATGTCGAGATCATGGATGACGGCCCCCATTTCATCGAATCGACCGAGCTCCTCGCGTCATACTCGTTTCACTATTCGTTCCATGCACCCTCACGGAGCATCAATATCGCGAGTATCCACGAACCGATCCGGCGGGCGAGCGTTGATGTAATCGGGACCTGTTTCTCGCTCGCCGGTGAAGTCGGTGCACCGGTGGTCATCCACCCCGGTTACTTCGCCTGGGAGCAGGAGCGGGAGCATGCCCTCCGCCAGTTCCATGCATCGCTCACCGATCTCCGGGAGCTTGCCGAAACCTGTGCAGTGGAGTTCTTCATTGAGAACATGGGGAACTGGAACTACTTTTTCTTAAAAGAACCCGGTGAGATCCCAGCCCTCGGCGAGTTCGACCTCGCGCTCGATGTAGGTCACGCCCACCTGAACGGCTGTCTTGACCGGTTCCTCTCCCAGCCCTTCCGGCATGTTCACCTCCATGACAATAACGGGAAGGAGGACAGCCATGACCCGGTCGGGAGCGGGAGTATCGATTTCAGCCGGGTCATGGCGGCAGTCCGCCGGACCGGAGCGACACCGGTCATCGAGGTCGCCACGTTCGAAGGGGTTATCGAGAGCCTGAAACACCTTGGCGTCACGGTTCCCGGGTGATTGCGATCTGGCGCCGGCATATTTCGAATGCTACCCGAATCGCGGGAAAATCTCCCTTTCCCCCGGCCTTTTCCGCAATCTTTTAGAGGGTTCAGTTCCAAGGTTAGTGGTGCTTTGTGCCTCAGTGGCTCAGCCGGCAGAGCGCGTCCTTGGTAAGGACGAGGTCGCGAGTTCAAATCTCGCCTGAGGCTTTTTCTCCTGATCGTTTCCATCTGCTCAAGAGAGCTGTAGCGGTTATCCAATTTTTTCAGAGGATTTTTTTCGCCCTCCGGGAGGAACGGGCAGCTGTTCCCTGATATCCAGCATCAGTTCCGAGTCTATCCGGGCCCCGGCCATTCTTCCAATGACTCGCAATTGCCCATGATCTCCCCCGCTTCCGTGAGATTCCCTTAAAAAAAGGAGACGATGGAAACCCT
>DUGL01000173.1:0-1893 GCA_013331415.1 Methanoregulaceae archaeon
TCTCTTTTAATCCCATGATGGTTCTCCCAGGCGGAGGACGAGCGGTATCGTGGCGCTCCCGGCATCACTGTGAACCGTGATCTCGCCCTGGAGGTTCTCCCCGTGACCAGGGATGACCTTGTCAAGCGAAATCCCCCAGGTTCCTTCGAGACCACTGTAAAGGGTGAGGGCAGTCTCATCCCGGTCGGTGATGACCATCACTGCTTTCAGGACATTGAATATGCCCTCCCATTTCCGGCAGTTCTCGGCCGTGCAGACCGGGGGATCCCATGAAAGGTTCTCTCCACGGACTGCCTCATCATCCTGAACAAGTTCAGTCCCGTTCCAGACCATGGCGACCAGCTTCACCCGGGCAACCCGTTTCCGGTCCTCGGTGGGCAGGTCTACCCGGATGGGGAGCACGGTCATCCGGTCGCTGGTCTTGTACTGGTTCTTCTCATCGACTGCAAAGATCTTCTCGACAAAGAGGCCCTCACAGAGTAGGATAACCTTCACATCCGGCCCCTCAATCCCGGTCGTCCCATCAGATGCACGGGAATGGAGCGTGTAGACCGTCTGCCAGC
The DNA here is from genome assembly GCA_013331415.1 of Methanoregulaceae archaeon. GTDB lineage: Archaea > Halobacteriota > Methanomicrobia > Methanomicrobiales > Methanospirillaceae > UBA9949 > UBA9949 sp10516u. The sequence continues at coordinate 564 of DUGL01000173.1, forward strand.
TGGAAGGCCCGACCTCCTTTTCCTGATGAGGTTGTTCTCCGGAGAGCCTGACGGTAAATTTCGCGGTCGTTTTGTCACTCACCGGGTCGCTGATCGAGAGATACCGTGAAGCGTCCTCCTCCTCTTCCAGCTCGAACTTCCAGGAACCCGGGGCTTCGCCATGAAGGGAGAGGACGACCTCCGCCCCCTCCCCTTCTCTCCCTGCGAGGATACGGACTATATCAGGGGATGCATCGAGGAGGGGGGGTGTTGTGAACCGGACCGGGACGGACTCTTCCGCAATCACCTCACCGTTATCCGAGGCAGTGACAATGATCGGCTCGGATTCCGGGGGCATCGCCCGGGAGCCAGGGTCCGGAGGGGATGCCTCGACCCGGACCGCCACCCATCCGTCCCCGATCACTACCGTGGAACTCGGGTCATCGAGCCAGCGGGCCGCCGACCCCCGGGCAAAGGAGATGGCTGCTGTCCCCGACTGCACCCGTGCCCGAAGGGTGACCGAATCTCCGGGCAGGAACGGGTTGAGGGCAGTCTTGTCAGGAGGGACGAACTCGATTTCGAGCGGCCCCTGCTTCTTCCCGACGGTAACCATGACGGCATCATCATAGTGATCCTTTCCCACCCGGAACACTACCGGGCAGGAAACCGGGTCCCGGGCACCGTCTTTGAGCTGGGTGACCGTTGCCGAGAGGGTCCCTGTCGCAGTCTCCGGCCGTATGGAGAGGAAGCCAGCCGCTAACGAGGGGACTGTCACCGAGACAGAGGCATCCGGCACCTCGACCTCCCGCCCGTCCGGGAGAATCTCCCTCACAACGGCCGTAAAGGAGGCGGGTGAGGAAGGGGTGACGGAAAGGAAATGGGGGACGATATACGGCTGGAAGGTCCTCCGGATGGTAAATGAGAGCTGACCCGAAGACCTGAGGAGCATACCACAGACGGTCGCGGTGACCTCCACCATGACCCGTGCATGGTCCATCACTTCCCTTGAGGTCAGCGCTGTATACTCGCGTATCACCCCGCCGTCGCTCTCTCTCTGCACCGCCCCTGCCTCGACCGCAGATTGCCCGCCGGTCTCAGTGAAGGCGACCGACTGCTGCACCGCACGGAGTTCATCGGCAGTCGGTTTGACAATCGACGGGAACCGGACCCGTGCCCGGATCCCCCCCCGCGGCCGGCCGGACTCGTCGTCTGGAAGAGCAAACGTCTCGAGCTCGATCGTCCCCGGCTGGATACGAGGTATGGCGATAGAGACCACCCGTGTCTGGGTGGGCACCGGGGCCTGCACCGGGACGGGGACTCCGGGAAGGGGGGCCTGGATATCCGGGGTCAG
>DUGL01000173.1:1979-5425 GCA_013331415.1 Methanoregulaceae archaeon
CCGGCTCAACGACAGATTCGATAGAATCCTTCAGGAGGACCGGGTCCCCGCCGGCGATCCTGATGCGGGACCGGACGGTTACGGCTCCTACCCTGCCTGAATCAGGGTCGTAGGGAAAGGTCAGCGCTACCATGAAGCACCCCGGATTATCGGGAAGAATAGCAGGTCATGGCGACAAAGGGTGACCATGAAGGAGATTGTTCCGGTTCTCGTCACGTACAGCACTATTCTCCCATGGTAGGTAAAAGCGGTTTCGAAAACAATCCTGCTCCTGCCGATCCGTTCCGGCAGGTTGATGGGAATCACGGGAAAAAGAGAGAGTTGTGGAAACTATCGGGAAAGAAAACATCAATCCCAGGCTCATTTGGTTCACCGGGGTGCTTCTCATTCTCTGTCTTGCCGGGATTGGGCTCCCGGCATCGGCAATGACCAGCATCAGCCCCTGCCCACCTGCTGCCGAAGACGAAATGTCGCAGCTCTACATCAATGCAGTCCGGTCGCGGGGCGAAGGCGGGTCCTGCGATGCGAACTGCGAGCAGCTCTATGCCCAGATGGAGCGGCGGGCCTGCGAATATGCAGCGACGGGTGTCTGCTATTCCTGCGATCCTGCCACCTGCGCGAAATACGGGATCTCCTGCGGGAGCACCGGGACCGGTCCCACCCCTCCGCCGGATGATGACAACTCATGGATCGTGATCATCGGAGCGATCGCGGTCATCGGAGGAGGACTTGCGATCGGGGCAAAGAAGCTCGGGTCGAAGGGGAAACCCACTTCCGATGACAAGAAGAAGAAAGAGAAGGAGAAGGTCCGCTACATCCTCCAGATCAGCACCGAACGCCTAACCGTCACCCCGGATGCTTCCGCTCACCTCAAAGTGACCGCCTGGAAGATAGTCGGGGAGAACCCTCCCGCCCCTGCACCCGAGGCCACTATCACGCTCAAGGTCCCTGCCGGCAACGAAGGGCTCTCGATCCAGCCGGCATCAGGTACCGGGTCGGTGGAGGCCAGTGTCGCCCTGGTATCCCAGGTCTCAAAGAGCCCCGTGATGATCACGGTCACAGCAACAGCAGGGAAAAGCTCGGTGTCGGCGCAGGTTACCGTAGAGATCCCGGCAGAGTACCTGATGGAGTTCTTCTGACCGGGGGATACTGGGGAAGAACACATCTGCCTTTTTTTATACCAAAGCAGGGAAACATACTCCCTACTCAGGTGGATCCATGCCCTACTGTGAAACGTGCGGAGCAGAGATGAAGGAAGGAGCAGCCTCCTGCCCTTCCTGCGGGAACGGAGCGGAGAAAAGAGGGACCCCTGAAGGGGAGGGGCTGCTCTGGACAACCAAGGCGCCGGTCATCTCAAGCCGTCCGGTGGTTACCCAGCTCATCATGGTCTTTGTCATCGCCTGCCTGATCGTCCTTGCGTTCATCTTTATCCTTGACATCGATGCCGGGCTCGCGGCAGCCCCATATATCCTCGGCATCATGGTCTTTTTCATCGTCCTTGGCCTGATCATCGCCGCCGCTATCCAGTTCTTCACAAAGGGCGGGCTCCTGACAGAGTTTGCAGCCACCCCGGAGGGGATCGGGTACCGGGCGGGGAAGGGATCAAAAGCCATCAACCGGGCAACGCTGGCCGGAACCGCTGTCGGGGGATCCCTTGCCGGAGCAGGGGGGAGCCTTATCAACATCAGCCGGGAGATGGACTTCATGCGATGGGACGAGGTCCGGAACATCACAGTATACCCGAGAGAGCGATCACTCGTTTTTTACCGGAGAGCACTCATATTCCCGTTCGCCCTCTATTGCACCCCGGAAAACTTCGAGCAGGTCAAGACACTCGCCAGGAAATACGCACCTGATGCCCGGTATAGGGAGAAAGGCTGGTGACAGGAAATTCAAAAAGGTAAAGTCATCCTCCAGAGCTCCGCGGCACTCGCAATTGGAATCCTCGTATTCATGGCCGGTGAGTTTGTTGGATCATATTCGGAGATTGTAGAGACTGCCGGTGTGCTGATCGCGGTTGCCGGGGGAGTAGGGATCCTCCTCGGGCTCATTATCAAGGAACCGGGCAGCTCGTCTGCCGGAGGCTTATCCCGGGTTGTTGGAGTGAGTCACTCGTTTATCGGGATGTGCAGGGATCTACCACGTATCAGGCTCACCACCACTGTACAGGATTGAACCTCACCTCGTACAGCAACAGAGGAACGAGTCAGCCTAAAGGCTCATCCCGTGCTACCAGTTGTACCAGTGTATCGTAAGGGGAGGCCGGTTGGAACCCTGCTAAAAAAATCAGAGAGAGATGGAGAGTGTCCCCTGCAATTCCCGCTGTGCCACCCGGAGTGGTCCGGGTGCAAACAGGGGATCTGCCTCAAGGGTCAGGATGAGTGAGGGCAAGGACAGGGAGATGGTGGGTCTTCTTCCTGCCTTGTACGTTACTGCTGTCAGGGATGAATACGGAATGAAAAAGTTCACCCCATCAGAATCGAAGATCTCCTGAGAGGATTTCTGCCGGAATTCCTGCCAGGGAGCGCCCTGCCAGTCCGCCGCGGCACCATACGCTTCCAGGGACACTCCCTTCTGCCTGGCCTTCTCTCCTATGCTCTTCATATAGGCATCAAAGCGCCGTTCGACCTCGTCCTCGCCACCGGGAGTGACCGCCAGGATAAGCCGCCGGTTGGTGAAGATGAGGTTGAAGACATACTGGAAGTCGAAGTCCTTCGGCCCGGGCTCAAAGCATGAAGGGATAATGCTTACGATCCGCTCCCCGGACGGATCGATCTGCTGTCGCTGCTCAATCAGGGAAGTGAGCATCACCCTCGCCAGGTAGTAGCATCCCAGGGAGAAGCGGTACCGCTCCTCACGGTCCCTGGTGCGGACCACCAGGAGGTCTTCGCCGTTCCGGTCTTCAACCAGGTCTTCGCCCCGCACATAGAGGATGTCTTCAAGGGAGATCCTGCGGGATTCCGGACTCTCTGCAAGGATTTCAGCAGGGTTCATGGTTGCATACCGCAGCCAGGGAGCCTGCTCAAGTCCGAGCCGGGACCGGATGGAACTGATTTGGGAACAGAGCTCGGCCGGGACCTGTCGCGAGGCGAGATACGCGTGGGGGAGAGCGGGGGAAGATGACGCTGATACTTCCCAGAAGTCCCTGCCTGATATTCCGCTCTCTTCAAGTGCTTCCGAAATCTTCTCCTTGGACTTGTCAATCGCGCCGGTAACCTCCCCTCTGGGGACTACGACGATGAGGGCGTCTCCCGTAATGATTAGGACCATGTCTTTTTGGGAGAAGATTCCACCCTGCATAGTTCCAAACGGTATGACGACCGGGACTTCCGGAATGAAATCCTCAGGCTGGGAAGGAGCCGGGATCGGTCCTTCCACGGGCTGACCACACTGCTCGCAAAACCGGGCCCCGGTGGAAAGGGCTGCCCCGCAGGCTGTGCAGAATC
>DUGL01000098.1 GCA_013331415.1 Methanoregulaceae archaeon
CAGAGCGAAACGACGCCTCCTGCCTCGTCACGTGGAACACCCGGCACTACCAGGACCGGACATCGCTCCCGGTGTATACTCCTGAGGAGATACAGAGGGGAGACGCAGGCAGCGGCCCCTGAATTTTTTCAGGAACGGTTATCACAGAGAGTCCGAACGTAAACCCGGATCGAATCAGTCCAGGAGCAGTATCCGGGCTCTGATCGGTGCAGGAGGGATCGCCGGCATGTGCCATGGATGCTCAATCGTTTCTGAAAGCGTTTACTTCAAAAAATCCATGAATTCATCATCTGACAATTCTGCAGCCTTCAGAATCGATGCAAGGGTTGTCCTGTCGATCTCAATAGTGAAGGGGGATCGTAATATTCAGCGTTATTGTGGATAATTTCTTTCTCATCCGCACATGACTGCCCCTCTGGCGAATAAGAGAGAATCCGGCACGGCCAAGCGCCCTGACGACATCTTTCCCGGAAACAATCGGGAGATGTTTCAAATGATGACCTCAATGACACGAGATCCTCTCCCGGTAACCATATCCTCATCAGGCTCGAGGTGAAGGGAGATAGCTTCTTTGATATTCTCCTCTGCCTCCTCTATCGTTCTGCCCTGTGATATACAGCCGGGAAGAGAAGGTACAGTTGCGACATACCAGCCATCAATACCCTCGGTGATTACCACTTTCAGATGCATGCTCGCCCTCCCCTTTTTATTATTGAAGAGTGGGAATCCCCAGAGGATAACCTTTGTTGTGATGATGCACGGAAAAACCAGGGACTCTCCCGGCATCATACGGGCTCCTTCTTCCCCTGTCATTTCGATGTGGATGAACGTCCCCGAATCATCAGGCTCCAACTCGTACGGGAAGAACTGATCACGGATTGAAAACTCCCCCGGGATGATGGCGGTGATGAACCGGTCAGAAACGCAGGTCAACGCAGGGGGCGACCGGTAACAGCAAAAGAATTATGAATCAATAACTATAGTTTATAGTGTATGGCAAAATCAGCCCGGGTCGTGAAAATACCGGATAATCCCATTCCTTCACCACCTGTCAAACCTGCCCGCCGCAGGAACGTACCTTCACCCTCCCCGAGAACCACCATCCAGATCAGTCAGTTGACACGAACGATCCTCGAGCAGATCAAAGAGATGGAACAGCTGGAAACCTACGACGACGCCATCAATTTCCTGTTCAGGGAACGGAGAAGGTGCCTTCCTTCGACGTTTGGGTGTATGCCTGATGATGGACCGTTCGAGCGGGAAGAGGAGGAAGATCCCTATCGCGTACCTTCTTGACACCTGGGTATGGATTGAGTATTTTGAAGGCCGGTCCCAGGAAGCACGCCAGTACATCGAAGGCTGCGAAGATCTCTGCATATCGGCAATTACTCTAGCGGAGGTTTCCCAAAAGTATGCCAGCTATGGCGTCGGGAAGGTTGAAAATCGTATCGCGGATATGCTCAGACGGTCTCCCCTGATACCTGTTGACCGGAGAATTGCAACCCTTGCGGGAATGCTCCGTCACCGGGAGATCCCTGGAGGTATGGCCGATGCAATCATCCTGGCTACGGCGAGACTTGGGCACCATGTGATTGTGACCGGCGATCAGCACTTTCAGGATATACCCGATGTCGTCTTCATCAGGCACACCTGATATGCCGGACCCCTGAAAAACAATATTGATGCATTTCGCAACAGGCCCGACGNNAAATACCAGGAAAACACCCCTGTTTCGCCACATCTCCAGCAGAAAAGCCCCATTTTCCTGAATAAACCGGCATGTATTTATAATTTCGTCATCTGATTTCCGATATCGGGATTCCTGGAGACGATCATGGCAAAAAACCCTCTCGTATACTGCATTTTTGGAATCATCGCTCTGGCAGCATTTCTTTCGCCGCCCGTCGCAGCAGCAATCGTCGAAGGTTTTGTTTTCGGGGACGAGGACGGGGACGGGAGGTACGACCCGGCGACCGACCCGCTCCTCCCGGGCTGGAACGTCACGCTCGCCCATGCCGGGAACGGGACCGTCATCGCGACCGTGCAGACGAACGGGACCGGCTGGTACACGTTCCCCGGACTTGACGCCGGGGTACCCTATCGCGTGACCGCGGAGGTCCGCACGGGGTGGACTCCCACGACCCCCGCCACGGTTGAGACAGGCTGCCCCTGTGTTTACCCCCCACCGCTCACGTTCCATGTCTCCAATGATATCGATCTCTATACCCTGTTCCCGGACGACGGTCTCTCCTTCACCACCCAGACCAGCATCGGGAGCACGACCTATCCGACAGTGTACGAGATCGAGATCACCACCCCCGGGCTGGTGGTCCGGGACCAGGAGCAGTACGTCTGGGAGAACGGCAGGGTGTACGGGTTCAATGTCACCTATACCGGATCAGCAGGGACCGATACCGTGTACTTCACGATCCTGAACGGCACATCGGCGACCACGCTCGTGTATGGCCCCGGGACCCTGCAACGACCCGTGACGACCTTCGCCATCCGGACGCGGGGGGCAAATATATCGGGAACCAGTCGGATGGATGTCTGGAACCTGACGTTCACCCCGGCAGGTGGGGTGCCGTACACCCTCCCCGGATCGGCAAACCCCGGCGATCCGAACACCTCCTGGGCCGACCAGAGCGTGGGGCGGGGAATCGATGTCCTCTTTGTCCGGATCGGTACCCTGGCCGGCGAGTATGAGCTCACCGGAAAAGGCTTCACCCTCACCGGTGAGCAGCGGATGAGCTGGACCGGGGCCCTGCCGACCCGGGCAAACCTCGCCGGTTCCATAAAATTCGGCAGCACCCCCTGCCCAGTCGAGGAGCGGGCGGAGGTCAGCTTCGGGAACCGGCAGCAGAAAGGCAGGATCAGCGGGTATATCACCGAGGCAGTGAGCGGGGACCCTCTTGCAGGCTGGACCCTCACCCTGACCAGTGTAGACGGGGGTATCACGGCTACCGCGGTCACACATGCAGACGGCTTCTTCTCGATAAACGATCTCCCGTGGGATACCTATCACCTTACTGAGACGGTCCTGCCTGGCTACACCCCGGAGAATCCCGCATCAGGCGATGCCCTGGTTGTGATCAACGGAACAGACCTCGCGGTTACCCAGGACTTCGCAAACAGCAGGCAGCCGGGGAGCATCACCGGGACCATGTTCAACGATTACAACGGGGACGGGATACGCGGGATCAATGACAACCCCCTCTCCGGCTGGGTCGTCACCCTCCGGTATCAGAACGGGACCGTCTCTTCTACAAAAACCACTGGTGCTGACGGCAGCTACCGGTTTGATGACCTCACCTGGGGGACGTATACTCTCTCTGAAACCCTGAAGTCCGGCTGGAAACCGACCGCCCCGGTGGGGAAAACCTACGTCGTGGAGATTGACGGTGCGTCACGTTCATCGAATGGCCGGGACTTCGGCAACCAGGTGATCCCGGCCTGCTGCTCGTGCCCGGTCAAGGCGTACTTCAGCTCCCGGCAGGTCTCCCCAGAGAGCGCTCATACCATCCGGTTCACGGACAAGTCCACCGGCTACGTGACAGACTGGAGCTGGAACTTTGGCGACGGTACCACATCCGTGCAACGAAATCCGGAACATCAGTACAGGAAAAAAGGGACCTACACGGTGAAACAGTACGCCCAGACGATCAAGTGCGACGGCAAGAGGGTATGGGTCTCCTCCACAACGAAGGTCACCGTCAAGTAAGATCCCCCCCCTCTCGTTCACGGGTGTTTGCAACCGGGAGCATCCCCAGCCCACCCGGGAGCCCTGTCAGGACCGGGTGC
>DUGL01000037.1 GCA_013331415.1 Methanoregulaceae archaeon
GGATATCGCGGAGATCGGGACCTGAACCTGGCGAGCCCCACGGTCTGATGCAACCTCTTTGGTATGATATCTCCGGCGTTTTATTCTGCATCCTTGTGCCCCGGAGAGGATCATGTGATTTTTTCCAGGGTTCTCCCACGTTTTCCCTGTCTGGTCACCAGGGAAGAGGGCATCTCAGGCCTTCCTCTCGACCCGGTCCGGAAACACCCGGTAGCGGCGCACGTGCCGGCCCGGCCCCCGGACCCAGAGCTCGCGGGCGAGGTTTCCCAGGTCCGGGATCTCCCGGAGCCCGGCAATCTCCCGGGCACACGAGTGCCCGATGGCCGGGACCGTGAAGACCGGGTACCGGACCCTCCGCACCCGCACGAGCGTGCCGCCTCCCCTCTTGAGGGCCAGGAAATCGCAGGGGAGCGAAGGGTCCAGGACAGGTACGACCAGGTATCCCGCAGCAGCTGCATGCTGCATCGCATCCGCGATTGCCGCACCAGGCCGGCGTCCCCGGGTCATGCGGGATCGCCCCTGGTGCTCTCATGGGGTTCCCACGACCGCGGTGATCGGCGGGGTGTCCACCGGCACCGGCTGGGAGTGCCGGGCATCTCCCCGGTTCCCGGCACAAGCTGCTGTCGGGAGCCTCCTGTGCCGGCCGGGAAGAAACCCTGTCCTGAGTGAACATGACATCGCCGACGATTCGGGGCCCCCTGTCCCAGGCCGGGATCGGTACTCCGTGGGAAGTGGGATCTTCTCCTGGTCCGCATGAGGCTGTTTAATGCTGTCCTGGTGGATGATTGGATCATGTCTTCATTCCTGAACACACGGCTCTTCCTGGATCGGGAGCGTCCGCTCCTGCTCATGCGATCGAGAGAAATGTTTTCCGGTCCGTTCCCGGATCCCCGGGGCCGTGTGCCGGATCAGGATGCACAACCGGATGATACATTCTTTCCTGCACCCTTCCGAAAGGAGTGATATATCGGCTCTTTTTTCCAATCGGAGCCGGATGATGAGCACCAGGACTGCAGGATCTGCTGCCGGGATGAATGCCCCGCTCGTTTCACTGTCGGGGTTGTTCACCGGTTGTTTTCATGCCCCTTCTGAGAAGGGGTGGTTGCCTATGCCCTGCACAGGGTTGCTGTATCGAGGGAGTCCGCACGTCCACCTCTGTCCACCACAAACCGTTTGATATGGGGAGGCGAACCTGGATCCGAAGTGATTCATGAGACGTGGTCGTGGCTATCCGTCTGTCGATTCCTGGGCGGTAGTCGCCATTGAAGGGTACTGCCTGCTCAATGTGGACTACGGGGCACAGAAAGACCGTTATGTATTCCAGCTAAAACCAGACGGGTCACGGGGGCGTGTCAGAAACCAGCAGTACGATCCTGCCGCACATCCGGATCCCTATCCGGATGGATGTGTCCGCAGGGTCGGTTCGCGGTGCATCGGCTGCCCACATTTCGGCTGGTGTGATGCGGATAAGAATTTGGTGTGAGAAGCAGAGGAATCCGCAGCATGGAGGCCTTACAGGAGGTCACCATGGCAGGAGTAGCTTCGTGCCCCCGATGTATCATCACTGTCTGCCGGTATCGCAGGTGAGATGTGATACCATCCGGCCTGACCGCAGCCTGTCGTCCCCGGAATTCCTGGCAGCGTACGAATGGCTGGAACAGGAGGTGGGATTTTTCCCTATTTTTATCGCCGTCGGGATATCTGATGATGTCATCCAGATGACCGGGTATGCCGACAACTGGCGCATCCTCACCGGATACGAAGAGCGGGACGGGTCATGGGCGAAGAACTATCGGAAGCGGGGGGAATTCCCCAGTCTCGCCCTCTTCTCATTTTCGCAGATCGAGGGGGTATTCATGGACTACCAAGCCTGGCACATCGCGCTCAATGCCTGTCTGAATGGCCATTCCGTCTCCCCCTATGAGAGACGCATGATCTTCAAACCCTCCTGGCCGGCAGGCAGATGGGTGAGGGCTGCACTCCATGGCACGCACCTTGTGCAGCTGGTGACTCCCACATTGGCTCTTTCGGACGCGGTCGGGGTAAGGGTGCGGAACACGTCTGTCATGCATCACCTGAGTGCTCTGGGATTCTCCAACATCTCGGTAGCCCGGATACCGGTTACATCCTGGTAACAGGAAAACCTTCGTCAAAGAGTGTATCACTTCCCCTGATGTGACCCACGATATCCTGATTGGAGATACCATCATCCAACCACGGCCGGGTATCTCTCCCCTGTGTCGTGCAGGGAGGAAGTATTTCGCGCTCTATTCGGTGATGATGCGGGTTGGAATCCGTTCGGAAATCCATACCTGCAGCATTGAAGTGATGCGAAGGATTCTTTCTCCGTATTTCAATGCGAAGGATGTTTCGATGGTTGAGCGTGCACAGAAAGCCAGGGCAGAGGCTCAGTACTACTCATCCAGCGAGATCCCGGATCCGTTTTTGGATGAACTCACCATGTTCTGCCCCAGGTTCGTGGTTCACTGTAAAAGGATTGGTGAAAAGCTCACCGAATCTGATATCATTTCACTCAGGGAAGCTGTTCTCCGCTATCATGAATCATCTGAGAGATAGGGAGAACACCCGGTATCTCCTCGATGATGCCGGTCTCCGCGTATGAAGTTCTTATGCACCGTGAGGTATGTCGTGAGAGAGAGGGCATCTTCTGTCAGGCGGGTATCTCAATCGATTCTGACGGGTGCGGCGATACGAAGTATACGCCCTTTCTTCCTTCTCGCGTACTGGTGCGGTCGGGGAGAAGTACAGGTGTCATAGGAGTCCTGTAAGCCCCCTATTCCCGGGTCAATTTCCAAATAAACGATAATTGTGGATTATTTAACAAAAATAACCATTTTTATAGGTTTTTATAAAAAACCTCACAGATTGCGTCCAGCAGTGGTTCTCATCAGGGGCCGATGGATACGACCCCCCTCCTCTCCACCTCGTACAGAAGCAGACTAAAAAGCAATATTTTTACCCTGAATTTTCGGTTATTTTAGGAAAATAATTGATTATATCGATATTTTCCATCCGGGTGAACATCGTTTCCCGTGGAAGCTTGTTTGCCATCGGAAAAAGGGTGAATCGGAGGCTGTAC
>DUGL01000169.1 GCA_013331415.1 Methanoregulaceae archaeon
CCGCTCGTCGCGACCATCACCGGGTCGACCACCAGCGGGATCCCGCGGGGGAGGTGGCGGGCGACCGCCCGGATCATCCCGGCGGTGCCGAGCATCCCGGTCTTGATCGCCCGGATATCGAAGTCCGCGAGGACCGCCTCGAGCTGGAGGAGGACGGTATCCTCCGGGACCATGGTGTAGCCGAGGACTCCCCGCGTGTTCTGTGCGGTGACCGCCGTGATCACGGTCGTTCCCCAGACCCCGAGGGCGACGAACGTCTTCAGGTCGGCCTGGATCCCGGCACCGCCACCGGAGTCGGAGCCGGCGATCGTGCAGGCCGCGGGAGGTGGCTGTTCGTCCATGATCTGTGGTGGTTCGTGTACCGGTAAAAGGGTGCCCATGAAGTGCCCGGTTTCCTGCCGCTCACACCTTCACCAGCGAGAAGGCAGGGTAGTATCCGGTTGTCTGCATAACCCGGAAATCAGCTGAGACAGGGAAATAAAAAAACCGGTTTGTCAATTATTTTTTCAAGCGTGAAGAATACTTCACGAATTCGTCAATGGACATCTCCAGGTCCTCCCGAATAATCTTCCTGAGGAGTCCTTTGGGGATATCTCCGTTCCCATGAAGGGGGACCGTGGTTACCCGTCCATCGGCAGAACGCATCCTCACGTGCGAACCCCTGGTACGGACGATCTCAAAGCCCATGGATTGGAGGAGCGTGATCAGGTCCCGCCCCTTGATTACGGGCAGCGTCATGCTTCCTGGATAATCTCCAGCTCCCGGAATCCTACGAACGTATTGAGCTCCCCCGTATCAGTCTCCTCGAGACAGATCCCGATGACTTCACGGATCTTTTCGAGCGCTTCATCGATCGTCCGCCCAAACGTGTGGCACCCCTTGAAAAGCGGACAGGATGCGATGAAGCACCCGTCTTCGTCCGTCTCGATGATAATTGGCACGTGGAGCTTTTTCATACTCACTCCCGTGGTATATGCATATTCTGCTATATAATGTAACGGTCAGAGACGTGTTCAACCCTTTCTGACTGGTCTTTGAGACCGTCAAACATCTGATAAACCATGCAACAGGGAATATTCACAGGGATTTTGTTCAGAACGCACATCACGAAATCATCGTCCCCGGTATCGCGGGGGTTCCTATGGTCCCGGCCACCCTCCCGATCCTCACCTCCCCCAGCGGAGGTTTTAATACCCCTTTCCTCATCAGACTGATCTAATGCGCGAAGCCGTGTCTGCCGGAGAGTACCCGCCGGCAGCCACTCACCGGTATGGCACGAGCCCGGGACGCTACCAGTACCTGATGCGGCAGAACTCGCCCGAGGCCTTCTGCGCCGAGGGGGTCCGCCTCTCGCGGAAGAAGCGGCACGAGGAGTCCGTGTACTGGTTCGGGCTCGCCCTGGAGCAGGACCCGTCCTGCCGCCCGGCCCTGCTCGGCCTCGGGTTCGCCCTCGGGAAACTGGGGAGGTACGACGAGGAGATCCAGTGCTGCGACCGGGTGCTTGCCCTCGACCCCCGGTCGGCAGACGCGCTCCTGATGAAAGGGTTCGCACTCGGGAAACAGGGGGACTTCCACGGCAAGCTCGCATGCTGCGGGCAGGCGCTCGCGATCAACCCGGACTCGGCGACGGCCTGGAACATGAAGGGCCAGGCCCACGGGATGCTGGAAGATTACGAAGAGGAACTGGCGTGCTGCGAGCAGGCGGCCCTGCTCCGGCCCCGGTACATCGGGGCATGGGTCAACATGGGCTACGCCCTCGTCCAGCTCGGTCGCTACCGGGATGCCATCCGGGCATGCAACCGGGCAATCCGGATCTACCCCCACTTCATGGCGGCATGGGTCACCAAGGGGATCGCGCTCTGCGGGCTTATGGAGTACCACGCGGCGCTGGACTGCTTCGAGTACGCCGGGGAGGAAGCGTCCGGGAGCACCCGGGCCCTGTACTGGCGGGGGCTCGCACTCTCCCGGACCGGGCAGTTCCGCGAAGCCATCGACTGCCTCACAAGAGTCGTTGACCGGGACGCCCGGTACGCCGATGCCTGGGTCATCCTCTCCAACTGCCACTTCATGCTCGGCAACCTGGACGAGTCCGGGCGCTGCTTCATGACCGCGTACGGGATCGACAAGCAGGACATCCGGGAACTGGTCAGGAAGAGTATCACGAACTGGCGGCAGGGCAACAGCCGCGAGGCCCTCCAGCACATGTCCGGCGTATTCGGCATCCTCCTGCGGTGATCCCGGCCGCTCCCGCGCTGGTCCGGCCCGGATAAAAAAACAGAGTTTCTGCCCGTTTTTTCCCTGGTTTTGCCACTGATCTGCATGCAGGGTGATATACTTTTATGAGAAGAGGCTACAAATACAACAGACAGCCAGACCACGGAAACCGAGGTACAGGAACATGGGGAGCAGCACCGGTGACAGCCCCGATGCAAAACCCGGCCACCGGGCCCGGTGTCCTTTCCCGTGCCATCCGGGCGTGCGGTGAATAGATCGGTACCGTTATGCGGACCACTCACTACAGCACGTACCCCCTGCTCCTCTGTTATGGATATGCCGGGGGCATCCATCCACCGGATCACCACGAGCGCCCTGAACGAAGACCATGAATATTTTCTCCCGAAATACCAGGATGATACACCAGCCATGACACGCATGCACGCACCCCACACCACCTGCCCCGGATGCCGGGAGGAGGTCTACCTGGAAGAGCTCGTACGGGGGTGCTGCCCCCTCTGCGGCTGTACGCTCGGGGACTTTGACGAGCAGGAGAGCGACCTCGAGGAGATGATCGAGCGCTCCGATCTCCCCTGGCTCGTCTTCACCTACTTCCTCTTCAAGCGCTTCCTCGAGATCGGGGCAAGCCCGCTCCAGATCATGCAGCTCGTCGCAGCCTTCAACGACCAGGACCTCCAGGGCACCGGGCTGAAACCCGATACCCGGTTCGTGCTCGAGGTCCCGATGACCCGGCTCGATGCCCTCCGGCCCAAGCGCTGCGCAACGTGCGGGAAGCTCTTCATAACCCGCGGCAGGAAGATGGTGGCCGGCGACCTCGCGGCCCCGGGCGTCCGGTACCGGTACTACTGCGACGGGTGCTGAAGAGAGCAGGGGTTTCTCACGGGAAGCAGGAGAAATTATACACCCGCCTGATTTTCCCGGGTTTCTGGTGTTCCTTCACAGGATTCCGCCATAGAGTTCCCTCATGAGCGGCTGTCGCATCTGCCCGGCGATTCAGCTGCCCGAAATCCCCTTTGCTGCAAGGAGTGTGGTTACCCGGAGCACTTCATGGGCTTCTGTATATCCTGATTCGACTGCCCGTCCATAGAGCGTCGAGAGCAGCACATCGGTATCCTTGAGGTACTTCTGCCGGTCCTCTCTCCCTTTCACGGCATCCAGCACATTATCCAACCGGTCGCAGATCTTGACCAGCGTTGCACCGGGGGGTGCAGCGTTGATCCGGGCGAGTGATTCCTGCAGCCGCTGCTCCTCCTCAATGGATTTGTCCTTCGTCAGGGCTTTGACGATCTGATAGACCGTGATGGCATCGTCTCCCGGGAGACAAAACGATGAGAGGCCATAGGCCACCGTGGTCTCGCCATGGCTGCAGTCCTCGATCACATCATGCAGCCAGGCGGCAATCACCTCCGTATACCCGCCACCAAAGACCGTCACCAGTCCTGCCACGCGGGCAGGGTGGATGATGTACAGGGTCACGCCGTCATCCCGGAACTGCCCGTCGTGGGCCTTCGCAGCAAGGGCTGAAGCAGCATGGATCGCACGGATCTGCCAGGGTTCCATCATCAGGGGCTTGATTGTACCATGGATTGATAATAGTATCTTCCTGTTGGAGAGAGGAATATCTGGCCGGAGTGGTCAGGATCTCTTTTTGATTATTTGGAGATTACCGGACGCTGAACAATCGGGCGGGCCGGCTGCCTTCAGGGTTTCCCCTCAAAAAACTGCCCGGGCACACTACTCCTGCCTCCCCGGGAATACCGGGACCGGGGCAACCACGGAGCCGGAGAGTACAGAGGAGCGTGTCGGGAAGAGGCCCCCGGTCCCACGTGAGACAAGGAAGACAGGAGAGACCATCGGTATGATACCGGCAGGAAACGGTACAGATGACCACATACCCGGGGTGTAACGGGCAGGGCTGTTCAGTACGACCGCCCAACGAGCGCCGCGGTCCCCGGTTTTCCGCAGGCGACACAGGGGCCCTCGCACGGCGGGGCACATGCGGCCTGCACCTCGGTCCCGAGCACGCTCGCGTTCACGGTCTCTTCGATGAAATCGGCACACTCCCGTTCCCCGCACCAGGGCACGATCGCGACACCGTGCTCCACTGCGGCAGACATCTCCTCGATCGTGGTGACAACGCGGGCATGCGTCCGCATATGCTCCTCCCCGCGTTCCGAAAGCGCCGCAGCAACCCCGTCAAGGACCGTCCCGACTCCCGGAGCGAGCGAGCTCCGCGGAATCGTGCTCTTCTCCCCGAGCCGGGTGACCGCGGTCACCTGCCCGGCATCGATGTCCCGCGGCCCGACCTCGAGCCGGAGCGGGACGCCCCGCATCTCCCAGTAGTAGTACTTGGCGCCGGGCCGGAGATCCCGCGTGTCGGTCTTCACCCGGAACCCGGCCGAGGAGAGCGTA
Organism: Methanoregulaceae archaeon; assembly: GCA_013331415.1. Taxonomy (GTDB): domain Archaea; phylum Halobacteriota; class Methanomicrobia; order Methanomicrobiales; family Methanospirillaceae; genus UBA9949; species UBA9949 sp10516u. The sequence continues at coordinate 4,648 of DUGL01000169.1, forward strand.
CCTGCAACCTCCTCTGCCGCCGCGAGCACCTCCTCCTTTCGCTTCCCGATGGTGATCGGCACCACCACGACCTGCACCGGGGCGACGGATGGCGGGAGCACGAGCCCCTTCCCGTCGCCGTGCGTGCTGATCAGCGCCGCTATCGACCGCTCCGATATCCCGTAGCAGGTCTGCTGGGCGTACTGCTGCTCCCCGCGCTCGTCCTCGAATGTGATCGAGAACGTCTTTGAGAAGTGGTCCCCGAGGTGGTGGACCGTCCCGATCTGGAGCGTCCGCCCGTCGGGCATGATCGTGTCCACCGCGATGGTATAATCGGCGCCCGGGAACTTGTCCCAGTCCGGCCGCTTCGAGACGATCACCGGGACCGCGAGCGCCGCATAGAACTGGCGGTAGAGGGCGATTGCCGCCTGCACCTGCCGCTCCGCGTCCTCCCAGCTGGCATGGACCGTGTGCGCCTCCTTAAACGAGGTGATCTCCCGGAGCCGGATGAGCGGCCGCGTGTGCTTGGTCTCGTACCGGAACGAGTTCACGATCTGGTAGATCCGCAGCGGCAGGTCGGCATGGGACCGGACCCAGAGGTGGTACATCGGGTAGATCGCGCACTCGCTCGTCGGCCGGAGCGCGAGCTTCACCTCGAGCGGCGATGTCCCCCCGTGGGTGACCCAGTACACCTCCTCCTCAAACCCCTTGATGTGCTCGGCCTCCTTGGCGAGCTCGGTCTCCGGGATCAGGAGAGGGAAGAGCGCCTCCTCGTGGTCGTGGTCAAGGAGCGACCGGAGAATACCGTACACGTTCTTCCGGAGGGCAAACCCGAACGGGTACCAGACGTACAGCCCCTTCACCGGGTACCGGACGTCCATGATCTCTGCCCGCCATAACACCTCGTTGTACCAGCCGCTGAAATCCTCTTTCTGCGGCAGTGCGCCCTGCTCCACCTCCATCAGGCAACCCTCAAGCTACACCAGCTATGATTCCCGGCGTAATAAATGCCTCTGTGACTGCCGCGAGGGTGACCAGGGGAAGGACGACGAGGAGAAACGTCCGGCCCAGCCGGGCTGCTTCTGCCGCCGCATCCCCCTGCCCCTGCCATTCGGCCCAGAGTGCCCCCGCAAGGAGGAACCCGAGGGTTCCGGCGATGATGAAGGCCGGGATCTCGAAGATCCCGTGGGGGACGAGGGCAGCCGCAATGAAGAGTGCCCCCTGCTGCTGCCGTATGAGCTCGACGATCGACCCGATCACGACGCCATTGGTCATGATCACGAGCGCAGTCAGGAGCCCAAACGATGCCCCACCGAGAAACATGATCAGGCAGGCCTGGAGGTTGTTGAGAAAGAGGGTGAGCGCAAGGACAGCCGGCGGGCTCCCGAGCAGGTCACCGGAGAACGCTTCCCTGAAGAGGTCGAGCACCTGCTGCCCGGCGGCCGGGTCCTGCACGGTCGCACCAACACCCAGAGCGAGCGAGAGGGCAAAGAGAACCGAGGTAGCGACCAGCCAGCGCCGGAAATCAGACATAGAGGACCATCCGCACCATGTTCCGGACCGCCGGTGCGAGCCCGACCGTGATCATCGCGAGCAGGATCAGGTGCCAGAGTTCCGGCGCCCCTTCCTCCCGGTAGTGCTGGAGGACCCAGATGCCCGGGAAGAGGACCGCCAGCTTGAGCGGGAACATCACGAATGCCGTGCCGGCAAGTTCGATCAGGTTCGAGCCGACGACGTGCACCTCCATGTACGGGATCTCGTGGAGGTCGATCCCGTAACTCGTCGCGCTCGCATCGAGGAGCTGGCCGAAGAGGAGGGCTCCGTACAGGGGGTCCGCCACATAGCGCCAGCCGAGGAGGTAGCGCATCACCCCGTACACGAGCAGGGTCGTGGCCACGCCCATGCCAAGGATGATCACGAGGACGCTCGCTGCCAGCACCCCGTTTGACAGGCCAAACGAGACCAGGAGCCCGGCCACCACCCCGCAGGAGAGAACGCCGGCCCCGGCATACCACCGGGCATAGTCCCGCACGAGCCCTGCTTTCCCGGCAGAGGCGCACACCACCAGGACCGTCACCGTGAATGCGAAGAGCACAATGTAGATAAGCGGTGTCACGAGCAGGTACTGCCAGGGCGGGCTGATCATCCCGGTGTCCTCGACGACCCGGAGGAGCCCGCCGAGCACCACGTACGGGAGCGTGGCAAGGATGAACCGGCTGTCAACCTGGACGATCGCTGACCGGGAGAGCCACCGGTAAATGATATATATTGCCACGATCAGAAGCAGAGCATAGGTGAGGGTGTCGACGATATTATACGGCTGGCCGTATACGATGGGATCTACGTAGTATTTGTAGATGAAGTCCCAAATCATTCCTGATAGTAATGAACGCGGACCGTATTAAAGTTCTGAAGCAGAAAGGATCCGAGAAGTCCCGGTGGATGCAGCTCCCGCGGGACGTCGTGATCGGCCACGGGGTGCTCTCGCATGTCCCGGCAGTCTGCTCGGACCTCCGGCTCGGCCGGTCCGCACTCGTGGTGACGGGTCCCCGGACCCGCGAGCGGGCCGGGGCGGCAGTCATGGACCTCCTTGCCACAGAGTACGACGTGCAGTCGTTTGTCGTAGGGACGATCAGCATGCAGGTGATCCGGGAGGCAGAACAGGCAGCGCAGGGTGCCGATTTCCTCGTGGGGGTCGGGGGCGGCCGGGTCATCGACACGGCAAAGATCGTCTCCTACAACCTGGACCGCCAGTTCGTGAGCGTGCCGACCGCTGCATCGCACGACGGTATCGCCTCTGCCCGGGCATCGGTCCCGATGGAGGAGGGGAGCGCCTCACTCGAGGCCCATCCCCCGATCGCCATCGTTGCCGATACGGAAGTGATCGCACAGGCCCCCCACCGCCTCCTCGCGGCAGGCTGTGCTGACATCATGTCCAACTACACGGCGTGCCTTGACTGGGAGCTTGCCCACCGGTTGCGGAGCGAGCCGGTGAGCGAGTACGCCATAGCCCTCTCCCGGATGACCGCAGAGCTCCTGATGAAGAATGCGGCCGCGATCAAGCCCTGCCAGGAAGAGAGCGCCTGGTTCGTGATCAAGGCGCTCGTCTCATCGGGTGTGGCGATGAGCATCGCCGGCTCTTCCCGGCCCGGGTCAGGGGGAGAGCATAAGTTCGGGCATGCCCTCGAGCGGCTGGCCCCGGGAAAGGCGCTGCACGGGGAGGCCTGCGGGATAGGGACGATCATCACGATGTACCTGCATGGCGGGAACTGGAGGGAGATCCGGGAGGCACTCCGCAGGATCGGTGCGCCTACGACCCCGGAGGACCTCGGGATACCCGATGGGATCGCGGTCGAGGCGCTTCTCTCGGCAAAGGATATCCGGCCCGAGCGGTTCACCATCCTCGACATGGGCCTCTCGCGCGAATCGGCAGAACACCTGGTGCGGATGCTCTATACGGAGTGAGATACCAATGGCGGATGCGAAACCCAAAGTGACCCTGATAGGAAAGGAACTGGCAAAGAACGGGCTCGAGTTCATCTACGAGGGGATGATCGATGAATGCACCCCCTGCAGGCTGAACAAGGCCTGCAACAACCTCCTGAAAGGCCGGCGCTATCGCATCGTGGGGGTGCGCCCGACCGGGCACCCCTGCCTCGTCCACCTCAACGGGGCGTGTGCCGTCGAGGTCATCGAGTCCCCGACACCCGCGCTCATCTCCGCCGACATGGCGATACGGCATACGAAGATCCAGTTCGAGTGCTCCTGCAACCGGGAGGACTGCCCGAACTACGCCCTCTGCCACCCTGACGGGATCCGCGAGCAGCACAAGTATACCATCGTGGATGTACTCGGTGCCGCCCCTGAGCACTGCGAGAAGGGGCGGACCCTCCACCTCGTCGAGCTCATGCCAGTCTGACAGCAGGGGTTCCCGGACCCCGGATTCTCCCTTTACACGCTTCCCGGTCCCCGGTGGGGGAGGAAAATAGCCCGGAATCACGGGGGTGCCGGCCCACATGCTCCTGACAGATCACCGGCATACACAACGGATCGGCACTGATCAGAGGAGCGCCGGCTCATGACCGCGCTCTTTCCGACCGCTCCACCCGGGCCCCGGAAGATACCCCGGTAGTCCGGGGGGATACCTGTCCGCAGGCCCCATGGCCGAACCCCTCCAGGGAGACCGGGCAGAGGAGTGGGCCGGTCGTTCTTCCCTCCCGTTGGGGCAACAGTCAGCAACCCTCACGCCCGGGAGGCCTCCGCCAGTCTCCACGCCGTCCGGGTTACCCGGGAGAGATCGTGGAGGCCGGCAAGCCACCGGCGGGGAACGGCGCCGATGCCGGAGCAGGCACCGGCAAGGGCGCCTGCGATCGCCCCGACCGTGTCGGCATCCCCCCCGAGGCTCACCGCTGCAACGAGCGTATCCTCGAACGTCCCGTGCTCCATGAAGGCCGAGACCGCGGCATGGGTGGCGAGGAGGCAGTCGAGGCCCGGCACGGGATCGAAGCGGTGCAGGGAGCCGAGCAGGGCGAGCACCTCGTCATCCCGGCAGCGGGTGAGCGCCCGCCCGTATGCCCGCTCCCGGGGAGCGCCCCGGCAGAGGTCGCTCACCATCCGGTTCACGAACGCCGAGCAGGCTCCGGCGACCGGGTCATGGTGGGTGAGGCGGGAGCAGGCCATGCTGACCGCCTCGAGTTCCGGGCCGGCGTAGAAGACGCCGATCGGCGGGCCCCGCATCACGCTCCCGTTGGACCGGCTGCTGCCACGGATCCGGTGTGCCGCACGGGCTGCCGCACGGGGGTCCATCCCCGCGAGCACGAGCGAATACACCACCCGGGACGTGGGCCCGTACACGGCAGGGTCCACGAGGTAGGAACCGACCAGCCTCGCCATCATGTCCTCCGGCGAGAAACCCCTGCAGGCTGCGAGTGATGCCGCAACTGCGAGGGCCTGCCCCGTATCATCGGTAAAATAACCCGGTTTCCGACCCCTGTTTGACGTATAATCCCTTAAAAAAGCTCTTTTCACCGGTACCGTCATGCCTTCAAAGGGCGCACCCAACGCGTCACCAATAGCCAGTCCTACGAGGGTTCCGGCCGCGTGCAGGATCAGGATATAAACTTCACCAAAAAAATATATCACGTTCCGGTAAAAAGAAGTGACGTGAAGGAAGGTGATAGTGTGCAAAAAGAAGAGCTTCTCCATCTCCACATGCTGATGATTCACATCAAGAAATTCTATGAAAGCATCACCAACGAAGAAATCCCTGCAGAACGGTACCACGCTCTTACCATTTCTCCTGTCCACATACACAAAAACAAGAAATGCCACAAAGATGCCATCCTCGCCCTCGGTGAAGAGATCGTGACACACATCCACGCCCAGCGCCCCGTCGTGACAGTCACGGATGGCATGGCGGCAGAAAAGGTTGCCGCAGAACAGTAACCCCTGTATGAACGTTCCGGATATCCACCGGGAGATCATCGACCTCCTCTTTTCCCTGAACCCCTCCCCCTCCGATGTAACCAGGCTCAAGCTCGCGGTCTGCAGCAGGTACCGCCTCCCTGCCGTCCCCAAGAACTCTGCCCTCCTCGCGGCAGCTCGCCCTGACGAGCGCGAGGCACTCCGGGAGCTCCTCCTCGTCAAGCCCACCCGGACCCTCTCGGGGGTCGCCCCGGTCGCCGTGATGACCTCCCCCTTCCCCTGCCCGCACGGGAAATGCCTGCCCTGCCCGGGTGGTCCCGCACACCCGTTCGCATCGCCGCAGTCCTACACCGGGGAAGAACCGGCTGCCCTCCGGGCACGCGAGCACGGGTACGACCCGTACAGCCAGGTTGCCGCCCGGCTGGGACAGTTCGAACTGCTGGGCCACCACGTGGACAAGGTCGAGCTGATCGTGATGGGGGGCACCATGACCGCACGGCCGCAGGAGTACCAGGAATGGTTTGTCACCTCCTGCATCCGCGCGATGAACGAGTACCGGGGCGTCCCCTCGCCGGGAGACGCTGCAGCAGTCTTTCGCAGGAACGAGTACGCACCGGTGCGGTGCGTTGCAATCACGTTCGAGACCCGGCCGGACTGGTGCAGGGAACAGGAGATCCCAAGGATGCTCGCTCTCGGTGTGACCAAGGTCGAGCTCGGGGTCCAGCAGATCGACGACCGAATTCTCGCGTTCAACCGACGCGGCTGCACGACTGGTGATGCCATTCGGGCAAACCGGCTCCTCCGCGATGCCGGGCTCAAAGTCGGGTTTCACATCATGCCGAACCTCCCGGGGGCGGATATCAGGGACGACCGGAGGATGTTTCGCGAGCTCTTCGACAACCCGTCGTTCCGGCCGGACTTCCTGAAGATCTACCCGACCCTGGTGACCCCGGGGTCCGAGATCGAGGAGCTCTGGCAGGACGGTGCCTACGCCCCCTATGACGAGGAGGCACAAATCGATCTCATCGCGTACGGGAAGTCGCTCCTGCCCGAGTACGTCCGGCTCCAGCGGATCCAGCGGGATATCCCGGCAAAGCTGATCGTCGCCGGTTCCCGGCACAGCAATTTCCGGCAGCTCTGCCAGGACCGGCTGCGGGAGCAGGGGAAGCGGTGCCGGTGCATCCGGTGCCGCGAGGCAGGACGCCTCCCTCCGGGCCTGACCCACGAGCTCCGGACGCTCCGGTACGAGGCCGTGGGCGGCGAGGAGCACTTCATCTCCGCGGTCTCCGGCGACTCGCTCATCGGGTTCGCCCGGCTCCGCACCGGGGGAGACCGGGTCATGGAAGAGATCCGTGATGCTGCGCTCCTCCGCGAACTGCACGTGTACGGGAGCGTGGTCCCGCTCGGGAGCATGCCCGCCCCGGACCAGCGGCAGCACCGGCAAACCGGGAGGGAGCTCCTGGATGCCGCCGGGGAAGCAGCCGTTGCCGAGGGCTGCCGGACCATTGCGGTGATGAGCGGGATCGGGGTCAGGCCGTACTATCGCCGGCATGGCTATGAGCGCCGCGGACCCTACATGGTAAAGGAGCTCCCATGAAAGCGGCCACGATCGAGTTTCTCAGGCAGCGGTTTTCCGAGTACTACCGGACCGCCCCCCTGATCGCCCCCCCCTCGGTCGAGCAGCGCGAGTGGGCGTTTGTCCTCTTTGACCCGGGGTTCCCCGGGATCCGGATGCGGCGCCACATCGGGTACCCGGGGAAGGACACGCTCTTCGAGTACATCCGGAGCGTGGCCCCGGCGCACCTGTACTACTCCTCGGCCTACTACGGGCTGCCCCATGCCCCCACGATGGGGGAGAAGGAGTGGCTGGGCGCCGACCTCATCTTCGACCTGGATGCTGACCACATCATGCGCGGACCCTACGAGGTGATGCTCGCCCGCGTCAAGGAGGAGACCGGGAAACTGCTCGGGATGCTCACCGCGGAACTCGGGTTTGCCGACCGGGAGATCGACCTCGTCTTTTCCGGTGGCCGTGGCTACCATATCCATATCCGGGATGTCGCGGTCCGGGGATGGGGAAGCAGCGAGCGGCGGGAGATCGTGGACTATATCTGCGGGATCGGGCTTGACCCTGGGATCATCCTCTCGATCCCTTCACCTTCACCCCGCGGATGGCACCAGCGCTATATAGCTGCACTGACCGAGTACCTGCTATGGCTGGAGGGGCGGGACGAAAAGGAGGCGCTCGCCGATCTTATGGCACGTGAGGGGGTGGGAAAGGTGACAGCCGAAGAGTTCCTGAAGCGGGCGCCGGGGCTCCGGGCAGCCCTGCGTGATGATCCCGCCAGCATCAATCTCCGTGACTTTGCCACCGGGAAGGTTATCCGCGCGCTCTCGTCAGCAACGGAGGGGACGTTTATCGGGCTCCTGCGGGAGCGTGCAGCACTCGCCGATGAGCCGGTCACGACCGATACCAAGCGTCTCATCCGGATGCCCTCGTCCCTCCACGGGGGGAGCGGGTTTCGCGTGACCCCGGTACGGCTTCGCGACCTCCCGGACTTTGACCCGCTCACCGATGCGGTGGTCTTCGGGACGCGCCCGGTAAAGGTGACCTGCGTCCGGCCCGTCACCATGACGCTCTGCGGATCGTCCTACCACTGTGATGCCGGGCCGAACACGGTCCCCGAGGCGCTCGCCGTCTTTCTCTGCTGCCGGGGCCTTGCCGAGGCAGGGGGCGGGGGCTGACCATGCACCTCGACGAGCTCCGGGGCATCCTCATCTCCGAGCGGGAGACCGGGAGGCTGCTTGCGATCCCCCACGACCTGTACGAGTCCACGAGAGCGGAGCTCGAGTGCCTGCTCACGGAGGTCTACGCAAACGAGGACCCGTTCTCCGAGAAAGCCCGGATCCTGATCGAGCGGATCAGCAGCATCCGGGAGACCCTCCAGGACCTCTTCCTGCTCCGGACCGAGAAAGTTCTCGCCCTCTCCCGCACCCATGGGGAGGGGCAGCATGTCGACCGTGACGAGATCAAGCGGATGCTCACGGACGAGCAGGAGCTCTTCGATGCGGTCGTCCTCGCTATCGGGCTCTGCCGGTGCCGGCTGATCCCGCCCTCAACCGCAGGACGGCCCGGCCACGGTGTGGTGACAGAGCCGCCGGGTGAATCCTGCACAACGATCCTTGCAGCGGCAGCTGCCCCTCCCGATTGCGTCCTCTCCCGCGTGCTTGCCGACATGGAGCCATTCATGGGGGTTGACGGGAGGATCTACCAGCTGCAGATGGAGGATATCGTGACCCTGCCCGCCCGGAACGCCGAGGTATTATGCGAGAGAAACATCGTCATGAGCATCCCCGGGCTGAATCCTTTCACCGAATAAGCAGGAGTATCTCCTGACCTTCGTGACATACACCCTGACCACGAGTCCGGTTACCATACCGGTTATCCGGGCATATGCAGGTCCGGTGAATCTGGTGTACTGAATCTGATGCACGGAAATTGCACAATTCTCGTTTCGCGGGGAAGCCTGGCACCAGCTATTACGTCTGTATTGTTCAAACAGAGCGATTCCAGGATGAATCCGGAAGCAGTACCACCCTGGGATTCTATCGAAGTGTAATATTAGAAATTTCCGATATTATTATAACCTTTTGAAGGGAGTAGTCATAATACATAAGGTTTTGTGATTAGGGTGGCAGATCACAGACAGTCTCTAGCTTGTGCAGTGAGACTTTTTTTTGATCCATACCGTTCCCAATCCCGAGAGATGCATGTGAGGTGGCAGTAATGAACATTCCATTGGAAAAAAATACACTCCTTATTTTCGGTCTGCTCGTCGTATTCATGATGGTCCTGCCGGCAACTGCGGCAAATTCTCTCACCATCACGAAGATTGCAGATCCCGGCACGCTGTTCGAATACGGCTCATCCTGTGAACCGGACATGACAACGGTTACCCTCTCGGTAACCGGGTACGGGACCGAGATCCCCGAGGAAGGACCGGTTGATATCGTCTTTGCGATCGATTCCACGGGGAGCATGCGCCAGAATGATCGAAAGAATATCAGGTTGACCGGGGCCCAGGAATTCATCGACGAACTCACCCCGGCAACCGACCAGGTCGGCGTGGTGGCCTGGGATCACCGGATCGTCTTCACGTACCCTTCTCCACCCGGCCTTACCAGTGATTTCGAGACAGCGAAAGCACGTATCGGGACCATTACCCCCCTCGGTATGACAAACGGGGAACAGGCGATACAGCGATCAATCGACATGCTGGATGCCAATACCCGGATCGGCCCCTCGAATAAGGTTATCATTCTCCTTACTGACGGTATATTCAACGTCGGGGGAAGGACACCGGCCCAGCTCGATGACGAGATCGCGGAAGCAGTGGCCAAGGGATACACTATTTATACGGTCGGACTGGGATCCCTGTTCGGCTTTCCCGGCCAGACGGTCGATGGTCCCCTCCTGGAGTACATTGCAACCAGCACGGGCGGCAAATACTACTATGCCGAAAAAGCGGAAGATATCCCCGCTATCTACGCCGATATCCTCACCCAGATCAAGGTCAACACCGCGCCGTACGACGTCAATGTCGTAGAAGTGACGCTTCCCCATATCGTCATCAGTACGGGGAGTATCAGCCCCGCGCCGGATTCGGTTGTCACGAATCCTGACGGCACAACGACCATCACCTGGCTCGATGCCGGCCGGCGTGCAGGCAATCCCCACGGGTTCCTGAACGAGACCGCGACGTTCACGGCGTCGTTTGGTGCAGGATCGTCCCAGACCGGTACCGGCATCGCCGTGGATGCTCCCTCTGCTGTCGTGAATTACAAGGATGCTGCAGGGATCCCCCACCAGGCATCCATTCCCCAGGCATTCCTGACCGTTAACCAGTGTTCGTACTGCGTCAGCGGTACGGTCTATGAAGGGGCGGAAGGAACCGCGGTACTCCCGGGGTGGACTGTCAACGTGACCAACGCGACCGGCCACCTGGTCGGGACTGCCGTGTCCGGCGGGAACGGGCAGTACACGATCTGCGGACTCAAGCCCGGGGCATACACGGTCTGCGAGCAGCTCCAGCCGGGATTCGTCAACCTGACACCGCTCTGTGTCGGGATCACCGTCACCGATACCAACAAAACCGTCGATTTCAGGAACCAGAGGCTCCTCTGCATCACCGGCACCATCTTTGACGGGCCGGAA
>DUGL01000101.1 GCA_013331415.1 Methanoregulaceae archaeon
TTCCAGCTCGTCCGGATGATACCGTGTGCGATCTCTCTCGTGATCTCGTTTCCCAGTATCACGAACGTGCTCCCCTCCCCCCTCGACCGGAGATCAAACCGGCCCGGTTCGATATCAGCAATGGCATAGGCACCGGGGACGGCATAGAGCCTCCTCTTCCTGACCCGCTCCCCCTCGGATTCGGTCACCTCCCCGATAAGGACCCCCTCCCGCTCTGAGACCTTGCACTTGTCGTCACGGACGATGAGCCCGATGCCGAGTTCCCCTGCCCGCTGCATGAGACTGTCGTCGGACATGATAGAACCCTGGTAGAGTTCCCGTTCAAAGGTGCGGATCCCTGCATCCGGCCCCTGCATCAGCATCTCCCGCAGGTCTCCCGCCATGACGGCTGTCTCTCTCCCGGTGAACGCCACCACGAGGCTCATGGTCGCACCTTCCCCGGGACGGGAGGCAGTTCAGGAGAGATGATCAGCCCTGTCCTGCCTGCCTGGCGCCGTCCGGCACAGGCAGCTGTCATGATGAGCGTACCGGGAGTCATCCTTAGAACGGGAGTCTTTTCAGGGCAATGATGGTTCCCCTGAACTCTTGGGGCGGGAGGATCCACCCTGCTTCAATCCGGGTATCTCCCGCTCACTATCCCCCGGGGCAGGGTGGGGGCCCCCAACTGCGTACCTCAGCTGAGAAGAGACCGCGGATACCAGAGATGCCCGGGCAGCGCCCTGTCACATCCGGTGAGATGATCTCCGTGCTGATCCGGGTTTCCCGGACGCGGGATATGGCGGTCAACCTGCCGCAGGTTGAGGTGGACCTGGTCTGGGGGCCGCCGCCATCATCTATATACGTGCCGGCATCGTGAGATGCAATAGAGGAGAGTCCAAACATGCACACACAGGGAGAAAACTACCCATTGTGGTGAGCTTTCAGGACAAGGATACGAGGGAGAATTACCATGACCCAGGGATACCGGGACGATATCAAGGGAACAATCCTGCACATGAAAGACCTGGTCGACTACCAGGAAGGGAGTATTTCCAGCCGGATGATCGTCAACAGGAAAGCGGGGAGCATCACAATCTTTGCCTTCGATGAGCATGAAGGCCTGTCGGAACACACAGCACCCTTCGATGCAGTCGTAACCATCCTCGATGGCGCATGCGAGGTCAGGATATCGGGGATACAGTATCCCCTGAAAGAGGGGGATACGATCATCTTCCCTGCGAATGCCCCGCATGCGGTCTCAGCGATTACGCGGTTCAAGATGGTTCTGACCATGATCAAGGACTAGTGGCCGGGGCCCTGGGACGGCCGGACCCTGGCACCACTCCCTGCAGGGATCGCCTTCCCCCTGCTGACCATCCGTAGTAATCCATGTACCGATCAGAAGATTTTTTGATCATCAGGCAAGACAAGGAGTGATCGTGCATGGCCATGAATGAGAGCGCAGGTGCAGTCCGGGACGATGAAACCGAAGCAGAATACCTGGAACGAAAAACAAAGGAATATTTCGCCATGCGCGAGCGGTTCAGCTACAAAACACACTTTAATTATCGCCGATCCCGCTAATTGCGGGTCATGATCAATCCTCTCTCAGGCCCGGTATTTCCAGATTTTCTGTCCGCCTTTCACTTTAGCATCACCCCCGATTCTCTTATCACGGTGTATGATGAGATATCCCTGATGTTCATCATCGGCCACCGGGGAGCCCGCGCTCTGGCTCCGGAAAACACCCTCCTGGCAGTCCGTACCGGAATGCACTGTGCCGATTTCGTTGAGGTCGATGTCCGTCTGAGTGCGGATGGGGTGCCCGTTATCATGCATGATGAGACAGTCAACCGCACGACGAATGGGACCGGACCGGTGCACGGGTATACCCTGCACGACCTGAAACGGCTCAATGCAGGCGAGGGTGAACAGATCCCGACCCTTGAAGAGGTATGTCACCTGGTGTTTGAGGAGTGCGGGCTCGTGGTAGAGATCAAGGAGCCTGGCAGCGAGGCTCCGGTCTTCACCACCCTGCGAAGAAATCCCCCGCGTGACCTGGTGATCGTCTCATTTCACCCGGAGAGTATCACCGCTGCCAGGGCACGCCTCCCTGGAGTCCGGACAGGCATCATCTCCTCACACCCTGCTCTCGATCTTCCCGCACTCGCGGGGAATATCGGTGCAGACATGGTGCTCCCTAAATTTGACCTGGTGATTCCTGATCTGGTCAGGGAATGCCGTGAACGGGGGCTTCTGGTGATAGCGTGGACGCTCAATACCGAAGATGCATTTCGCAGGGCACAGGTCCTCGGGATCGATGGCTTCGCGACTGATGATCCCTGTGCAGCAGCGCACTATTTTGGCAGGATGTCCTGAGCGTCATTTTCCGCATATCCGTGAGGGATCCTCGGTACTGGAAGGGAATCACGCTGGGGGGTGGGACAATACTCCCGTGCTGCATCTTCTGGTGACACGGCCCCTGCAGGAAAGGAACGATGCAGGGTCGGCATGGTGACTGACACATCCTCCCTCTCCTCCCGGGATGAGAGAGAACTATGCGGTGGTCCGCTGTCGTTCAGGCCGCAGTCGCACCCATAATATCCTCTTTCCTATGATGCCTGAACCAGAAGGTACCGAGAATCGCCACAATCACCGAACCCGCGAGCACGAACATCATGTCAAGCATCGTGTCGGTGAGGTCGTTCTGCATCGGCCCGGCAAGCGATCCCCCGAAGAAATGGTCGATTAAAAACTCGTATATCTCCCAGAAACCTCCCAGGGCCATCCCGAATATGACCGTGAAGAAGACGATGAATACCGGGGTGAGATCCATCTTCCAGTACCGGTCGAGGAAGATGACCGCTAAAAACCCGAGCAGCGCGACCGCAGTCCCTGAGACCAGGTGGGCTATCTTGTCATAGTAGGGGTAGAAGGTGACATAGTAGCCCTGGATATACCCTGCCGTATGGAACCAGAGTGCGAGGGCGATCAGGAAGAAGACGAACCAGGGGAGGTGGATGTTCAGGTTCCGGGCGGCGATATAGGGAATCACGGTCAGGCCGAGCATGAGGATAGCGGTAAACATCGCCCGGTATTCACCGATGAAGAAGGCATGCACCGCGTTCAGGGCGATCAG
>DUGL01000011.1 GCA_013331415.1 Methanoregulaceae archaeon
GGGGGACGGCATCCCGACTGGTGAGGGAGGATCGTGACCGTCATTGACAGTTCAGCATACATCGCCTATCTGATCGGTGAAGAAGGCGGGGAGGCTGTCCGGCCCTGGCTTGATCCGGAGCGGGCTCCCCGTTCCGTCTCCCTCCTCCTGACAGAAAGCGGCAACGTTCTCTGGAAATATTACCGTGCAGGTGCTATTCCAAAACAACGGGCAATTGAGCTCTTTACCATGACATTGAATATCTGCCGTGAGGGAGTGATCCGGGTCGAACCCGATGAGCGCTATGGGGATCTCGCTCTCCGTCTCGCGATACAACACTCCCATCCATTCTATGCCATGCTGTTCGTCGCTTTGGCAATGGAAACCCACGAAGGGCTGGTAACAGGTGATGCGCTCCAGGCACAGGTTGCAAAACAGTGTGGAATTGAGGTCTCTGTTATCTGCTAGAGAGGAAAACCGGAGCAATCCTCTGGATGAACCTCATCTGTAAAACATGCGCCAGGCATGATCGTCTTCGCAGCCATACACGGTGCACACACGCCATCCTCCTTCAGGATATATCGAAGGTGCGGCAGTACTATCCCTCCAGGGGCTGACCCCCGTATCCCTTCCCGGAGAAAAGAGGCTAATTTTTTCATCTCCTAACCGCATACTACCTCAGGGACAGGGACGGCAACCGATGGAGAAAGGAGCTATCATCAGCCATATCAGGGCAATTCTTCCGTCATTTTCAGACCTGGAGGTTGCATACCTCTATGGGTCGTCTCTTTCGCGTGAGGATTTCCGTGATATCGATATCGCCCTGTTCGTCACGGATCACCTCTCGTATGACGAGCAGGTGTCACTGGCTGAAAAGGTGGCGGTTTCCATCGAGGAGGCGCTCTCGTTTGGCCACGAATGCGATGTACGGATCCTCAATCATGCCCCGGTCTGGTTCCAGTTCGAGGTGATCAGCACGGGTCTCCTGGTCTATTCCAGGACGGACGGGGAACGCTGTGATCGTGAGACCGCTGCGCTCATCGCATACCTTGACATGAAGTACACGTTTGACCTCTTTGATGCCGAATACCTGGCACGGGCCTGACATGCGTATCCTTGCACAACTCCAGACGCTTGACGAGGCGCTCGGCGCATGGCAGCGATACCGGGAGATCCCGTTTGACCGGTTCGCCCGGGAACAGGACATCCAGTACATGGTCCGCCATGCCCTCCTCCTCGCCATCCAGGCCGCAATCGACATCGCAACAGGCATTGCCGTGATGAAGACCCCGAAACGACCGGACACCTACCGCGAAACCTTCCGTCTCCTGGGGAGATTCTCCGTGATTCCCGAAGACCTGTCAACGGAACTGGCACGGCTGGCAGGATTCCGGAACCTCATCGTCCATGAATACACGACCCTGGACCAGGAGCGGGTTTACCGGATTCTCCAGGATGACTGCAGGACGCTGCACCAGTTCAGGCTCATCGTCCGGGACTTCATACGGCAGAACCCATGACACGCGGGACATTCCTGCGTTGAGGACAGGATACTCCCATCCATTGAAGGAGTGTTTACCGGCATCGGCATACGAGGGTACGCTGCCGGCCCCGCCACTCACCCCGGATAACGGGCGGGATGCCCCTCCCCGTATGAGAGTCTTTTTCACAGAGTGGTGGTCCTGCCGGGCTCCCTGCCAGCCGAAGTCCGTCCCCCACATTACGTCAGTACGAAAGGACCGTCAGCCCCGGTATCGCCGTGAAGTGAGCGTCCCGTGACACGACTGCTTCATCGTAGCGGAGTGCAATAGCCGCAATCAGTTCGTCAAATGATGATATCCTGCTGCCCTGCTGCCTGAGCTCCACGGCGATCTCAGCGTAGACTGTTGCGGCTTCTGTGTCAAACGGGAGGATCGTGAAGTGCGCGAGAAATGCCCGGGCAGTTTCGATGACCCCCTGCTTTGTGCTCAGTCGGGCACCATAGAGGAATTCGGCAGCCGATATCGCGGTTGTTTCCAGGGCTGCCGCATCTCCCGCAAACCGCATTGCCCCGGGGTCCTCCCGGATCAAATCTATCAGGAAACAGGTGTCGACAATGCTCAGAATGTCACCTCACGGGGGATGACTTCGTCGAGTTCTTTCTTTGCCCTGATGACCGATGAGGCAATCTCCTCTCGAATGTCGGGAGAGAGCGATCGGACAAACTCCGTCACGTTTCGCCGTTCTCCCTGCGTGAGCCGGAGGATAACATCGGAAAAGCTCTCCCCCTCGCGTTTCATTGATTTCAATGCCTGGTATGCTGAATCTTTGATATTGATCGTCTTCGTAGCCATACACTGTGTATACACATCATCTCATCCGCGGTATATAGAGATTACGGCAGGCGCAGTTACGAGTTCACCCTTTTTTATATGAAAACAATTATGATGCATTTCGCAACAGGCCCGACGNNTGAATCGTATGCATGTGTCCTGATATGGGATCATGTGATTTATTCCTTTCATGGATCGCGAGGAGTCCCGCCCGGTCTCTTCTTCATACTGGACGGTGACACTGCAGGAATTTTCCCTTCCCACCCTCCGGCCTCCCGTCACCCACACCAGATTACGAGCGGGATGCTGAAACCCGTACATTGGTATTTTCTTTCCTGTCGGGAAGGTGCTATGGCCGGGAGCTCCTCCCTCCCTGGTATCCATCCCCTGCCCTGACAGGCATCCCCCTCACCCCCACAGCGCTATCACGGCA
>DUGL01000057.1 GCA_013331415.1 Methanoregulaceae archaeon
CCCGGTTCAGGGCTTCCGGGGCACCGTGTGTATCCGGGTCTGCGCCTGCTCCCTGACATAGTTGAGCAGGTAGTAGGGCCCCCCGACCCCACGCCCGGTCGACCCGCTCGCTTTCCATCCCCCGAATGACTGGGATCCCGGCCAGGCACCGGTCGTTGCACCGCCCTGGCGGTTTGCGTAGGTGACCCCGAACTGTATGGCTGAGAAGAACTGTGCGATCTCCCCTTCGTCCTCAGAGAATATCCCGGCGGTCAGCCCGTAATCGGTGGCGTTTGCCTCGCGGAGCGCCTCATCGAGTGTCGTGAAGGTATCAAGGATGACAAAGGGAACGAAGAGCTCCTTTTTGACCAGGGGATGATCCCGTCTCAGGCCGGTCACAATCGTGGGCTCGACAAAGTATCCCCGGGCATAGTCTCCGTATGAGAGCCGCCTTCCACCGGTGATGATCGTACCCCCGTCCTGTTTCACCTGGTCGATTGCCTCCTCGTACGTCTGCAGGGCCTTTTCCTCGATGACCGGGCTTATGTCGGTCGCCTTCTTCCGCGGGTCACCGATGACCAGTGCCCGGGTCTGTCCCGTGAGCTTGTCCATGAATTCTTTCATGACCGGTTCCTGGACATACACCCGCGAGGTTGCACTGCACTTCTGGCCACTGAACCCGAATGCGGCCTTCACTACCCCTTCCACCGCTTTTCCGAGGTCCGCATGGACGGTCACGATGACCGGGTTCTTGCTTCCCATCTCGGATATCACCGGTTTTGGATACGGTTGCCGTGTGGTGAAGCTGTGCTCCAGCCACATCCCGACATCCCGGGAGCCGGTGAATGCAATACCATCGATATCCGGGTGAGAGACAATGGTCTCCCCAAACACGTTGCCCGGCCCGGTGATGAACTGGACCGCCCCGGGAGGGACCCCTCCGGCAATACACGCCTCGTAGAGCTTCAGGGCTGAACAGGGTGCGGTGCTCGTTGGTTTGAGGACGACCGTATTCCCGGTGACAAGAGCTGCCCCGGCCATACCGGCAGCAAGGGCGAGGGGAAAATTGAACGGTGATATCACCGCCCAGACGCCATAGGGACGCATCACGCTCCTGCATTCGGCTCCCGGGCTCTCGGGGCTCATCGGGACGATATATCCCCCGTTCTTCTCGTACACATCGGCATAGTACCGGATCAGGTCCACGGCCTCGCTCACCTCGGCGAGGGCCTCGTACCGGTTCTTCCCGCACTCATAGGTGACCAGGGCCGAGAGGAGGAATTTCTGGTCATCGAGACGGTCAGCAGTCTCCCTGAGGACCGCAGTGCGCTCCCTCCACGCTTTTGCGCTCCAATCCTCCAGTCCCGCTCGTCCCGCTGCTATTGCAGCACGAACATGATCGCCACCCCCTTGCTGGAACCGGCCTACAAGGATCTCCGTGTCAAACGGGCTCGTCACGGTAAATGCGGCATCAGCCCAGGTCTCCGCGCCATTGATATACAGCGGGTGGGATCTGCCGAGTTCGGAACCGATCCGGTCCACTGCACGTTCATAGGCATCGTGTATTGTCTCATCGGCAAGGAGGTCAACATAGGTCAGTTTCTTCTCCGTCGTCATGCACGATACCTCCCTTCGGTGGGACGCGGAGCCATCATGCCGTCACCCTCCTGAATGCCTGATCGAGGATCCGTATACCGCAGTCGATATCCTCTTTCCGGATGATGAGGGGCGGGCAGAACCGTATGACCGATTCTCCCGCGGGAAGGAGGGTCAGCCCGTTTTGGAAGGCCTCGTTCAGGATGGCATTGCGCTCCTGCTTTGCCGGCTCGAGGGTTGCCCGGTCACGCACCAGCTCGATGCCGATCATCAGGCCGACTCCCCGTACATCCCCGATCAGCTCGTGCTTCTCCGAAAGGGCGGCCAGGCTCTCCTTCAGGTATGCTCCCATCGCCGTGACATGGTCTCCAAACCCGGCTTCCTGCATGACCCCGAGCACCGCAATCCCTGCTGCACAGGAGACATTGTTCCCGCCAAAGGTGCTGGCATGCGAACCCGGCGGCCAGGTCATGATTGCATCTGACGCAACCGTTACCCCAAGCGGCATACCCCCGCCGATTGCCTTTGAGAGGGTGACGATATCCGGGACGATGCCGGCATGCTCGGTGGCCAGGAACCTCCCGGTGCGGTAGCATCCTGACTGGACTTCGTCGACGATGAGGAGGATGCCATGCTCATCGCAGAGTTCCCGGAGCATTCTGAGGAAATCCGGGGGAGGCACGATGTACCCGCCTTCGCCCTGGATGGGTTCGACCACGATCGCTGCCACCTCCTCGGGTGACACTTCCGTCTGGAAGATCACCTCCCGGATGTACTGGACCACGTCGAGGTGGCAGGTCAGCGTCGAGAGGCCGAGCGGCCGGTACGGGTTCGGGTAGGGGGCATGGATGACGGGGAGGAACGGCCCGAAGTGTTTTCGCTGGATAACCTTTGCGGCCGTCAGGCTGACCGCCCCGAACGTCCGGCCATGGAACCCCCCGTAAAAGGAGATGAAGTACTTCCGTTTCGTATGGTACCGGGCCAGCTTGAGGGCGGCCTCGATCGTCTCGGCACCCGAATTCGAGAAGTAGACGCGATCCAGGCCATCGGGGAGCATTGAGACCACGGTCTCTGCGAACTGTACGGGAATCTCGGAGCAGAAATCGAGGAACGCTCCATGGGATAATTGTTTCACCTGGTCGCTGACCGCCCGGACGACTGCGGGGTGGTTCCATCCTACGTTCATCACCGCTATACCGGCCGAGAAGTCCAGGTACCGGTTCCCGTCAATATCCCAGATATTCATCCCTTCCGCATGGTCGATGACCAGCGGGTAGTCACGGACCATGGACTGCGATATGATCCGTGCATCGCGGTCGAGTACCGCACGTGCTCTCGGACCCGGAGGGGGTATCGTCACCAGGGGCTCCATGGGTGGTACCTTGCACCCGGATATATAAAACCAATACCCGGGGCATTCTGGCCGGGGTATCAACTAAATACTCCTGCAACCATGCTATCGTTTGGGATCACACATGGCGAGATGGAAATGCAGCGTATGCGGGTACATCTACTCCGAAGAGCAGGGTGAGCCGGCAACCAGTACCAAGCCGGGAACACGCTTCTTTGATCTTCCTGATGCCTGGAAGTGCCCGGTCTGCGGGGCGGCGAAGAGCGCATTTGCCCTGATGAAAGAAGAGGAGGTACTGCACGAAGCAGCAGAGAGCACCGTCTCTGATGCAATCATCAGGGAGCTTGCTGCATGGGGGATAACTCTCATATTCGGGCTTCCTGGCACCTCGTCACTGGGGCTCGTGGATGCGGTCCGTAAAAATTCGGAGATGCGCTACATCGTGGTCCGGCACGAGGCGAATGCGGCCATGGCAGCATCCGCCTACAACAAGCTCACCGGGAAGATAGCCGCCTGTCTCACCATCGCGGGGCCGGGGGCAACCAACCTCACCACCGGGCTCTACGATGCCAAGGAGGACGGGGCATCGGTCCTGTCCCTGAACGGCCAGGTCGAGAGCCAGTACACCGGCCCCTACGGTATCCAGGAGATTGACCAGGACGCCTTCTTCCACCCGGTATCGGTATACAATAACACCGTGTACGAGCGGAACAAAGCCATCCTCCTCCTGAACCTCGCAGTGAAGTATGCCACGCTCCACCACGGGGTCGCCCAGCTCTCGGTCCCAAACGACATCCAGAAGCAGACCCTCGATGCCGCATGCTGCCGGCGGGAGACCGTCATCACCCGGCCCCACATCGTTCCGGATGAGCGGGAGCTCGACAAGGCCGCCCTCGCTATCGACCGGGCGCACCACCCGGTCATCATCGCCGGATGGGGGTCCTACGGTGAAGGTGCGGCGATCGCCGCACTGGCTGAAAGAATCAAGGCCCCGATACTCACCACCTACCGGGCCAAAGGGATCCTTCCCGAGGATCATCCCTGGGTTGTGGGTGTCCTCGGGTCGGTGGGATCTCCCCAGGCACGGGCTCTCGCAAACGAGGCGGACCTCCTCATCACCCTTGGGGTCGGCTTCTCGAAGTTCACCAATGTCCCTACCGACAAAATACTGGTCCAGGTGGACACCAACCCGGTCAGGCTCGGAAAGGGGCAAAAGGCCATCCCGCTCTGGGGGAACTGCGCCCTCACGATTCCGAAGATCATGGCGAAGGTCATGGGGCGGGAGGATGGGGGTGTCCGCGAGACCATTGCACGGATGAAGCGGGAATGGCAGGACCAGCTCGAGCGCGAAGCGGATGCCGAAGCGGTACCGGTCCGGCCACCCTACATCATGAAGGTACTCTCGGAGACGATCCCCGATGATGCGGTGATCACGGTGGATGTCGGGGAGAACCAGTGGTGGTTTGGCCGGAACTTCCGGATGAAACGGCAGCGGTTTGCGATGTCAGGCTACCTTGCCACGATGGGATTCGGCTTCCCGGCAGCGATCGCGGCAAAGATCGCATACCCGGACCGGCAGGTCATCTGCATCACGGGCGACGGGGGATTCTCGCAGGCGATGTCTGATTTCGTCACCGCGGTCAAGTACGAACTCCCTATGGTCGTGGTGGTCCTGAACAACCACCAGCTCGGGATGATCCAGGTTGAACAGAGGATGGAGCATTACCCGAATTACGCAACCGATCTGCTGAACCCGGACTTTGCTGCCTATGCGGAGGCCTGCGGCGGGAAGGGGATAACCGTGCAGAAACCCGGTGAGCTGAAGGAGGCGATCGTCAGGGCGATGTCCCTGGATGTCCCGGTAATCGTGGATGTGGATACCGATCCAGGCCGGTTCTGATGGATGAAATCAGGATACATGCCAGGGTTACAGGGGTGGTCCGGAGAATATGAGGGGTATTTCCACCACGGCTACCTCCTGAAGGATGATGGTTACGGACCGTTTCCGGGGCTGTATGCACCATCATCCCGGACGAGAGGATACGCCAATCCGGCAGAAAAATACTGGTATCTCCCTGGGACTGCCGTAGAGCTCAGCTCTTTTCCCATCATGAGGATACGGGAAGGTCGTGGCCTCCCTCCTTCACCGACTGGTTCAAAGCGGTGCACAGGATGGATGCGGAGATCCAGGCGTACTCCTTCATGGCATCGTTGACACTCACGAATGCGGGAACGCAGAGGGTATAGGAGAGGAGCGCAAGGTAGTACTGGCG
>DUGL01000070.1 GCA_013331415.1 Methanoregulaceae archaeon
TGCTCCCCTGCCTGCACGGCCGTGTCTTCCCGACGCGGGCTGTTCCCCGGTCCGACGACCTGACCACAGCATGGTACGGGCCGGGCTGCTGAGACGGTATTCTCCCGGTGCAAATCATCCTTCTCCCGCAGTCCTTCCGGTATACCCGCCGTTGAAGATTGAACCGCTTTACCCTGTTGGATCCCTGTACAGGGGATTCTGTACTATCCTTTTGCGGATCGGAGCACAAATATTAAATACCACGAGGCCTGATTAAGCACTATAGCCTCCGGAGGGAGAAGACCGGTTGCAACAAAACGGGAGCCCAGGGGAGTCGGCCGCGTACCCGGTGGCCCTCCCCCGCGATCCCGCCCCTTTTTCCGGATATCTGGATACCCCCGGGGACCACGCGGAGCACCTCCACGAACGGATCGATATCATCGTGGACGGGAGCGGGGACGGCCACTCGGTCGCCCTGTTCCCGGACGAGGAGGTCTACTTCTCGTACGAGCGGGGAGCCTCGAACAACGAGGCCGAGTTCAATGCCGTCATCCTGGCACTCCACGAGCTGCCCGGCCAGGCCCATGCCCGGATCCGGACCGACAGCCAGGTGGTGGTCTGGCACCTCGCCGGGGATGAGAAGGCCCGGCAGGCAACGTTCCTCCGGAAAAAAGTCCTGATCCAGGACCTGATCGTGGAGAAGAAGCTCAGGGTCGAGATCCAGTGGATCCCCCGCCGGCAGAACCGTGCCGACCGGTACCTGCGTCACTACATCGCGAGCCTGGCCGGGGCACGGGGAGAGGAACCCATCCACCGCCGCGTCCGGCGCCTCGAGAGCGAGAATATGCAGCTCCGGGCACGGCTCCGGCGGGCGATGGCGATGCTCGAGCGGCGGTCGGCGTTCTCACCCGATGCGGCGATCCCGGCCGGGGTGCTGCAGGAGGAGAACCGGTAGCGCTGACGCGGTGATCGGGCAGGATTGGTGCGCTCTCCGAGAGCGGGAGCTGGGACACCATTTCCTGGCCTTGGATCAAAAGAGCCCGTCCTATCCCCTTGTCCCCATCATCTCATCCCGGAGATGCCCGGACTACGGTGAGACCGCTACTTCCCCTTCAGTTCTTCCCGGATCTTCCGGAAGAGATCGTACCACATCAGCCGGAACTCTTCCCCCACGTCGTCCCAGGACGGGCAGGCCTTCTCTTCCCCCACGGGAGTCTCCTCACGCTCCCGGTCCCGGCACCGGTCCTGGAAGGCGAGTGCGATGAACCCGGCGACGAGCACGATGATGAACACCAAGGGGTACAGGAGGGGTTCCAGTGCCTGGACCTGGGGGTAGATCCCGATGGTAGAGAACGAATCGAGGAACCGGAAGATATGGACGATGAAGGTGACCAGCAGAACGCTCGCCCCGGCGTTGAAGAACGGGCCGGGGACGTTTGCCGGCAGCGGGAAGGTCGCGAAGATGTCCCCTATCATGAACAGTACCGCCATCATGATGATCAGCCCGGTTTCGGCCGTGAGGAAGTCGACGAAACCGGTGAGGAATGCCGATTCCTGGCCGGCAGCGAACGCCCGGAGTACGACGAGGATGATGACAAAGACGAGGATCCCGAACAGGCCCCATGCCAGGGCCTGGATTGCCGAGGTGTATGGTTGTCGCGGTCGCATGGAACAGTCCTTCCCTTCCAGGGACGATGACGTCCCCTGTACAGGATCATGTGCCGTGCACCCGGATAAGGGATACGCTGGGTGACAGACCCTGATGACTCGTGTTGGGCAGGAGGGACAAATGCCTGATCGGAAAATGAGACGGATCACGGTTCCCGATTATCGAGGATCTCGTGCAGGATGTGGATCACGGAAGGAAGTTTGGATGCGATCGTCTCCCACAGGAGCATAAAAGTCCACACGAAGGTACGGGATCATATCGCTGTGTTCGCAGAAGGTGAGGTTGGAGAGCAGGGTGTAATTGTACGGCGCTGCGTTCAAACCTTCAGGAATTCACCCGATCATTCCAGATCATACAGGATATCCAGGATATTCTTCTTCAGCCGGGGGATATCATGGGTAACAGTTTCAAAAACGGCTTCATAATCTACGCCAAAATAGTGATGCATTATCTTATCTCTCATCCCTGCGATCTCTTTCCAGGGTAGACCCGCATATTCCACCCTGATTTCGGGTGAGATATTCTTTGCGGCTTCCCCGATGATAGTGAGCATTCTTTCGATTGCAGCTCTTTCAAGCGGGCATTTCTTCAGATCATCGGCAGAATGAACGTTTTTTGAAAAGTCTTCGATATATTCAATTGCTTCAAGGATGTGTTTCAGATACGAATAATCCCTCTCAATCATCCGAGTATCACCACTTCATCGCGGTGAATCGAATCGGCGAGATAGGGGCTGACCGATTTCTCCGTGATGAGATCTACCGGCCTGCGCAATGCCTCGCAGAGTTCGTTCTCAATTCGAACCAGCTGGAAGAGGCTTTTTGGGGAGGTGAACCTGACAAGAATATCGATATCGCTGTCAACCCTTTCCTCTCCCCGTGCATATGAACCGAATATCGCAATCTTGGTCGCCCCGTGCCGGGTCAGGATTGAAACAATGGTCCCCCTGACCGTTGGATCTATCTGCATATCTTTCATATTCCTGAACCTGTTTACTATTCCATAATCGATTCTCTCTCATCATTCTTGCGTATGCGTACATATCCGTGTTTTGGGAGGGTCTTGACAGGGGGCTTTGAGCGTGAACGATCTGCCTGTCCCCCTCAGGACAGGCAGCAGACTGGTTTTCATGAAAAACAGAGGTCCATTTCATACAAGACACCCAAGGAGATGTTGATCGCCTGAAGCGACAATGAGCCCGGGGACGAGGACCACCGCTGGCCGGGCGGTGCCTGATACCGGGTGCATCAGCATGAAGTCGAGCAGGTGACTGACTCCAGCGTCAGCAGCGGGATCAGCCATCAGCACCGGGCAGTCCGTTTCAACGGTCCGCGGGGAGCGGACGGATACAGCCCAGGGTGGGGAGCCCGCGACGAAACCATGGGCGTCCATACCTGCTCGATCACGGAAGAGAGTGCAGCGAGACGGATCGGAGCGGACCGAACCGGAGGGGAGAGGAGCCGGTCCCAGTCGAGCGTCGGCATACAAGCGGTCCTCACCCGGGGCGGCGTCCATGCGGTGGGGGGCGGAGCCCCTCGTCAAGTGTACGAAAAAGAGGAGAATATGCGCGCTGGTGAACCGGGGATGTAATCCCACGTTGGGCAGAGAACCCTTGGTCAGACATCCCACCCCATGACCAGGTACGAATCAGGACCCGGGTTCTCACCGAACCGGGATACCCCCCCTCACCCCACCCGCCGGTGCGCCGGGAAGTAGACCGCGTCGGTCGCACGATCGAAGACCACGAGCTCGGTCAGGGGTTCGCCCGCTCCCGGGTCATCCCGGTAGTGGTAGGTGACCTGGTACCGGCCGTTCCCGCGTGCCTCCCAGGTGCCGCTGAACGCGGACCCGAGCGCCTCGGCAGAGAACGTGTGGTCGGGATGGAAGGTGTAGCGCTCCACGTACCCTTTCCCGTCGGTCCATTCCCAGGTGCCGATCACCGGGTCGTCCCCGGTGGCGGTGCAGCCTGCCGTAAGCATGGTCGTCCCGGCGAGGACGACGAGCAGGACCATCCCGGCCACGAGCCGGCGGTGCGGGTCGTGCCGGCCTGCACCCGGCTGCCAGGGGTGATCGCCGGTCACGGTGTCCCTTCCCGGACCATGGGGCAGACGTTGCACCCCTCCATCTCGCCGAAGCAGAAGATGAACCGCTCCCGGATGGACTTCGGGAGCCGGTCCTCGGGGATGGGGGTCCAGCCGAACGTCTTGTAGAACGAGATCAGGACAATGGTCGAGTGGATGTAGATCTTCTCTGTACCGCAGGCATCGACGAGGGCCTGGACGGCTTTCCGGGCATAGCCCTTGCCCCGGTAATCGTCAGGGGAGAAGACGCAGTCCATCTCGTTTCCGTCCGGGTGGCGGGTGAACCGGGCGGTCGAGGCGAGTTTTCCGTTCTCGAAGACGCCGAAGATCCGTTCGGTCTTCGGGTTGGCCTTCTGGCCGCGGTACTGTTCCCAGATCTTTTCGGCGAGCGGGAACTCGGCGGGGGTGAGTTCGCGGGTCTCTATGGGCATGGTGCTCCTTGGGGAGAATACGAGGGGATGAGGGAAAAAGGTGCGGGTGGCGGACACGGGGGGCGAGGGATTAATCCCGGGGAATGGTCCCGGTCAGCCATTTCCATGCGGGAATGAGTCTCACCCTCCGATCACCCGGGATCTGCAGTTCCCCTTCCTGGTTGTAGGTGATGATCGCCCCTCGCCCGATCCCCCACCGGTCCATTGCCGCAGTCAGCCCTGCCAGTTCTCTCCTCCGGTTCTCATCGCCGATCGTGCAGGAACACTGGAGTGCAGCCCTGATCTGCCCTTTCTCCTCGATGAGAAAATCGCACTCCTC
This sequence comes from Methanoregulaceae archaeon, assembly GCA_013331415.1. Classification (GTDB taxonomy): domain Archaea; phylum Halobacteriota; class Methanomicrobia; order Methanomicrobiales; family Methanospirillaceae; genus UBA9949; species UBA9949 sp10516u. The sequence continues at coordinate 4,480 of DUGL01000070.1, forward strand.
CTTATCCCGCCAGAAATAGCATACCTCTCCCCTCCTCTTCAGTTCGAGGAAGACGAGGTTCTCAAGCATCCGTCCCCAGTCGCCGGAGAACCGGAGAGAGACCGCATTCCTCATCCCGTTGTCGGCGACATAGAACTTCTTAGGGCCGGCATACTGCTTCTTCAGCGAGGGACTATACTGGTAGAGTTCAAAGACGAGGCAGGCTTCTTCCAAATACTGGACGTAGCTTCGGACCGACATCGCTGATTTTATCCCCAGGGCGTTCTTCAGGGAGTGGTAACTGGCATCTTTCGTGAAGTTGCTGAAGAGGTACCGGGCCATCTGCCGGAACATCTTCACATCCCGGATCCCGAACCGTGCCACGATGTCCCTGAACAGGATGTCCTCGTACGTCCTCCGCAGAAGCTCGTCGTCTCTCGTCTTGAGAAATTCTGGAAACCCGCCGTGCTCCAGGTAGTAATCGAAATGGGTCAGGAGTTCGGCTTTCTTCCGGGTCGTCAGTCGTTCCTGCTCCACCCCCTTGAGGTGCAGGTATTCCCGGAAGGAGAAGGGGAAGAGTTCGATCTGGAGGTACCTCCCGGTCAGGCGGGTCGCAAGCTCCCCGCTCAGCAGGTGCGCATTCGACCCGGTGAGGATGACCTTGTATCCCTCGTCATGGATCCTGCGCACGAACCGTTCCCAGGATGCGACGTTCTGGACTTCATCGATGAGCAGCACCCGCACGCCGGGGTGGAGTTTGTGGAAGGCGAGCATCAGGTGCTCGAAGTCCCCCACCTCGAATCCAAAGAGCCGTTCGTCATCGAGGTTGACGTAGAGGACCTCCCCGGTGCGTTCCGCGAACTGCCGGAGCAGCGTGGACTTTCCACAGCGCCGGATCCCGGATACTACGACGATCTGCGAGCTCGCAAGGTACCGGTCCAGGTCAACCTCCCGCGGGACCCCTCCTTCTCTTCCGAGGAATGCCTCTTCCTGGTCGAGGAGTACCGCTTCCAGCCGGTCTACGGTGAACATGTCCGCTGCTCCCTCTTTTGTATATTAGTAATATACAATTCGTTCCAATAATATATATTTGTAATATACACTTGCACGAGCAGGGTATGACGCGAGGGTATCCCGGATAGGAATGAGAGCCCCTGATGATGACGTCCCGAAACGGGGCGGCCGGGGACGCAGGTCCTCTTCCTGCACTCATGCGCTGAGCGAGGGCAGGTGCCATGGGTAGGATGCTGTATCCCCGTTCATGAACAGCCAGTACCCCTTTGTCGGCTCCAATTCACCGGTGTCGTAGGAGGAGAC
>DUGL01000123.1 GCA_013331415.1 Methanoregulaceae archaeon
CCCTGGGTCCTGGTCCTTGCAGGGATCGTGGTCCTTGCCTGTATCCTTGCCGCATCGTTCCTGCTCGGAGGGATCTCTGAGACGTGCACACCAGTGGCCTGCGACTGCCCGACCGGGCCTCTCCTTACGCCTGTCTTCACGGACCCGGCCCAAAAAATTGCGGAACTTGCCGACTCCCGGTTCACGACAAAACTCTATGCCGAGGCGATCGCCTACGAGCCGCTGCTGGGTGCCCCGGGCACGCAGGTCCACATGGGCTTCTGGTCCGGGCGGGGGAACCATGGCAGCATGGTCCGGTTGCTGGATGCGATCAATGAAGGTCCGGCTGCAACGGCAGACCCTCCCAACCGGGCGATCTGCGATGAGGGGGTGACCGCCTACTACGCGTATCCCTCCTATGTCAGGATACTGGACGAGCACTGGTACGAGCGGGCTGCGGCGGTCAACGGCACGGCCATGATCTTCGGTCAAGCCTGCCAGGACCCGCACCCGGTGACCTTCGTTCAGGCGGACGAGATCTGGGGGGAGTATTCAGCACGCTACACGGATATGGCGGAGATGATCGCACGCGCGACGGGACGACCGGTAAAGGCATGGTGCTTCGTGGAGGGGGCAAGGGCCAACCGGATCTTCTCAACGTACGAATTGCCACAGCTTCAGAAGCTGGAAGAACAGGGGCTGGTCGAGGTCTGTTTTGCCCGGAACCAGCAGGCTGACTGGACCAACCCGGCGGACTGGATCAATGGGACCGCAAACACCCCCATCCCGACCGGGTGAGGATCTGCAGCATGCCGAAAACACCTCCCGGGACAGATCCCACGGTCCTGTCCGCTGCGTTCGACCTGGTCTTCCGGCAGGGCCGGTCCCCGCCATCCTGCCCGCACCCGGACGAGTCGGACCTCCTCAACCGTATCCGGGACAGGGCGCCGGCAGCTCCTGCCGCTGCCTGCAGGGAAGCCCTGATCAGGGTCCGCCGGCTCTCCCTTGATGTGTACGAGGTATGCGACGCCTTCCGGGACGGTGCCTATGGAACCGGGGAGGGGGCCCATGACGCGGCGGTCAGGGCTCTGGCCGAAAAGAATTCTGGCTTTACGGAAGATGAATATGCGAAGGCATTCGCGGTGGGGATGATGTGGACGGCGTTCTGAGTGGGGTTGGGTGACCGGCAACGCATTGGATATCCGCGGACCTGCACCATCTGCTCTGCTGTCATCCAGTCGGGGAACCAGCAGTACCCCGGATATCGCGGAGTTGCAGGGGCGGGTTCCCGGACGGGAACGGACCGGGGAGCGGATACCCGCACCGTGGCTCCCGGGGCCCGGGGGATCTCCCTGCCGGCCGGGCGGGAGATGAGCAGGGTCCGAGGCAGGCAGTCCTCACCGGATACCCCGGGCTACACTGGTAAAGATGATGCTCTTAATCGCTCGTGGCCGGGGAGATACCACCCAGGGTGGAACCCGGAAAACCAAGCCCGAAATGTCCTCCGTTTCCTCCCGGTGACCCTGGAACAGGCTCTTCCATGGGAAACAATGTCCACCCGTATGGAAAAATCTGATTAAAACAGTTATTATCCGAAAAAAATGGTAAATATCCGTTTAAAAAGTTGCTTTTTACTGGCGTTCTGTACGGGGTGAAAACCCGGTGGGATAAATCCATTGATCCCTGCTCGGAACGGCTGCTGGAAGCGTTCTGTGCAGGGATTTGATAAAACCCGCAAATGGTTCTATTTTTAGAATCAATCTAATATATGACGTTATTCTGGAAACCATCTGTCCCGGGTCAGGAGGACCGGCAGCAGTCAGACACGTATCCCCTGCAGCAGGATCGCATTCCAGGTGACGAGGCGATACAGACCAAAAAAAATGAGGTGGCAGGATGGGGGATCCGCGACCTGCCTTCACTCGGTGAACCCAAGGGTGGAATCCGTGAGGCAATCATACCTCTGCTCCCCGACAAAATAGCCGGTGCGGAAATCGTCAGCTCCTCACCCCTTCATGAGACCGTACTCGATCTCGTAGAACCTGCCGCTCCGGTCCTGGAACGTCAACGTAGCAGTGCGCGAGCCGGTCAGATTGGCCGTCGTCAATCTGCCGATCACGGTAACGGGGCAAGAGGGATCCGCCGCATTAATCCGGTAGCGGGGACAGAAATGATCACTATCCATGACCCCTCGTGGGAGTATCATCATCGTGGCGGTGGTCATCGGGATCATCCTGCTGGCAACGTTCTCCTGGTCCCCGGTGGCAGAAGAGGAGGAGGTCCGGCTCGTTGTCCTCGCGACCGGGAACCTCCAGAGCAGGGTATTTCCCCCCGACACGGAGGGAGGGCCGGGCAGCCCCGGCCTCGCCGCGATCGCCGCGACGGCAGGAACGGTCCGTTCCGGCGATACCCCTGCCATCCTCGTATCGGGCGGCGACGACCTCACCGGGGCGCTCTATGCCCTCTTCGGCGGGGAGCCGGAATACCGGGGGATGACCGCTGCCGGGTACGATGCAGCCTGCCCCGGGAACCACGAGTTCGACTTCGGGTACGGACTGTATGCCGGAGCGGTCCGGCACGCCGGGTTCCCGATCGTCTCTGCGAACCTGGTGCTGGAGAACGAGACCCTGCGGGAAGCAATCAGGCCATGGACGATTGTGCGGCGAGACGGGATCGCGGTCGGCATCTTCGGCCTGATGACACCGGCCCTCGGCACCATCGCCCCCACCGGCCCCGGGGTGACCGTCACGGACCCGGGACCAGCGGCAGAAGCGGCGGTCCGGGCGCTCCGTGACGAGGGAGCAGACGCTATCATCTGCCTCTCCCAGCTGGGTATCGACGAGGACACCCGCCTTGCCGGGCAGGTCGAAGGGATCCATGCCATCATCGGGGGAGAAGGATATACCGGTTCCGGGCGGGCTGTCCCCGGCCCGGACAACCGGACGACGGTGATTGTCCCGGCCGGGAGGTACGGCGAAGACCTCGGCGTACTCCGCCTCACCCTCCGGGGGGGATACGTGA